>JASFVZ010000406.1:0-3272 GCA_050049565.1 Chromatiaceae bacterium
GGTCGACCCGGATCAGGGCGTAGAGCGTGGCGAGCGCGTCGCGCGGGCCTTCGAGAATCTGCAGGAACGACAGGTCCTTGTACAGCAGCATGCCGGTGATCCCGTGGGCGACGTTGTACTTTCTGGCCGCGGCCAGCAGGTTCGACAGTTCGCGCGTCGCCATCAGGCGGGCGGCGCGACTGATGTAACACAACTGGAAGAGGTGATCGTTGCCGTTCGTTCCCAACACGTCTGCCTACCGCATGGCCCACTAAGCTGCACGAACGGAGCGTTATCCGGTTCTGCAAACGCCGGTCATTGATCGAAGTTAGGTCGAGATAATACGCCTCGACCGGCGCCTGTCTACCTGCGTCCGGGTGCGTGACCGAGTCCCGCCGACCCCTTAATCAATCAGCAGCGTGATCAGTTGCTTCGGGCCGTGGATACCGAACGCCAATGTCTGCTCGATATCTGCGGTTTTTGATGGCCCCGACACCAGCAATGCGTTGGTCGGCATCCCCGCCGACCAGGTCTCCTGGCCCAGCAGGTCAGCGAAGTTCTCGTACAGTCGATCGGCTGCGAGTACGGCAACGTGCACGGGCGGGACCAGGGACATCAGCCGGGGCTCGGCGGCATCCGGCCACAGCACCAGGCTGCCGCTCTCGGCGAGGCCGGCGCGGGCCCCGGTGAGGGCGAAATCGATGTCATTGAACAGGCTGCTTTTCCAATACTCGATCGGGCGTTCGTAGCGCGTGATCGTGAACTTGTCGTGGCCGTACTGGGTGGCACATTGGGCGGCGAACCGGTCGGCGACCTCGCTGCGTCCGACCAGTGCCTTGTGCAGGCCACGCCCCGGCAGCTCGGCAGCGATCCAATCGACCCAGTCGGCGGCAGTCAGGTGGTGGACTTCGCCGCGCACGGCCTGCATGCGCTCGGTGAAGACCGCGATGCGCGTCGCCTTGTCCCAGCCGAGCGGCTTGCGGTAGGCAGGCGGCGGGTCGTCCGCGATCGGCCGGTTGTCCCTGAGGCGAGCCAGGATGCGTTGCCGGGCGTCACTCATCCCCGAACCCTGCCTGGCGGGCCAGTTCGTGCAGGCTGCGCGGTGCCGGTCGCGGTGCGCTTCGGTATCGCGTCCAGGGGCCGAGCTTTCCGGGCGCCAGGCCGCGGAGACGCGTCGCGGTGCGGGTGAACAGCCGATACAGGAATGGGCTCGAATACAGCCGGCGCCAGAGCCGCCAGGCCAGCGTCTCGCCGCGACTGCGCAGACTGCCATGCCCCGCCGGCTGCTGCAGCCTGGTCCCGCTGTCGGTTCGCCCATCCACGGCCTCGGCGCGCAGTCGATTGATCAACTGGGGCAACGGGATCCTGACCGGGCATACCTCGCCGCAGGCGCCGCACATGGTGCATGCCGAGGTCAGGCTGCCGGCCTGGTCGATGCCGATCCGCTGGGGCTCCAAGGCCAGGCCGATCGGTCCGGGATAGACGGTCCCGTAGGCGTGTCCGCCCAGTTGCACATAGACCGGACAGTGGTTGATACAGGCGCCGCAACGGATGCATCGCAAGGTGTCGAGCAGCTGGTCGTCGATGCGGATGCGGGAACGACCGTTGTCCAGCAGCACCAGGTGCACGGCCTCCGGGCCGTCCAGTTCGCCGGGCTGCCTCGGCTTGCTGATCATATTGAAATAGGTGGTGATCGGCTGGCCGGTCGCCGACTTGGTCAGGATCTCGAGCAAAGGCGGCACATCGGACAGTTTCTCGACGACCTTCTCGATGCCGGTGATCGCAATGTGGAGCCGCGGTGCCGTCGTGCTCAGACGGCCGTTTCCCTCGTTCTCGACCAGGCACAGGGTGCCGGTTTCGGCGACCGCGAAATTGACCCCGGAGATACCCGCATCGGCGTTGGCGAAGCGGTCGCGGAGGATCTGGCGTGCGGTCTGGGTCAGTGCGTCGATGTCCTCGGTGTACGGGATCTCCGGGTGGAAACGTCGGAACAGCTCGGCGACCTCGCGGCGGTTCTTGTGGATCGCCGGTGCCACGATGTGTGACGGCGGCTCCTCGGCGAGCTGGATGATGTACTCGCCGAGGTCGGATTCGACGACCTCTATACCGTGCCGCTCCAGGTGCTCGTTGAGCCCGGTCTCCTCTGAGACCATCGACTTGCCCTTGACCACGGTCTTGGCGTCGGCCTCGACCAGGATGCGCCGGATGATCGCGTTGGCCTCGTCGGGCGATTCGGCCCAGTGAACCTGGATGCCGTTGTCCGTCAGCTTGTGTTCCAGTGCCTCGAGCAGTTCCGGCTGACGGACCAGCGCATTGGCCCTGACCAGTCGGGCCTGCTCGCGCAGTGCCTGCAGCTGGGCATCGTCGGGGAACTGTTCGGCCCGGCGCGCCATGATGCCGGTCATGGCGCTGCGAAAGTTCTGTCGCAGCTGGTCGTTGTGCAGCGCTTCGTCGATGCGGGATCGGAACGCCGCGGTGGATTGTGACGCCGTGGTCATCGGGTTGTTCGCTCCCACAGGAATTCAGCGACATGCTGGGTGGTCGGGCCATCGCCCTGGTGTTCGAAGGCACCGCCGATATTCATCAGGCAGCCGCAGTCCTGGCTGATCACGCGCTCGGCACCGGTTGCGCGAAGGGCATCCGTCTTGTCCTTCACCATGGCACCGGAAATGGCCGCCTGCTTGACTGCGAAGGTGCCGCCAAATCCGCAGCACTCCTCGGCCCGCGCGGGTTCAGTCCGCTCGACGTTGTCGAGCTGGTCCAGCAGCTGCGAGATGTGGCTAGCGACCGACATCTCGCGGCGCGCGGCGCAGGAGGTATGCACGGCCACCTTGATCGGCGGTCCGAGGTCGTCCAGGCGGATCTGTAACACGTCGACCAGGAACTGGGTCAATTCATAGGTGCGACTGGCGACTGCCTGCGCCGCTTCGGCGTCTGGCTGACCGGCAAACAGCTCGGACCAATGCTGCGTGAGCATCCCGGCACAGGAGCCTGACGGAACCACGATGGGGTAGTCCTCGGGGAAGCAGGCCAGCTGGGCGCGCGCCACCGCCAGCGCGTCCCGTCGGTAGCCGGAGTTGAAAGCCGGTTGGCCGCAACAGGTCTGCTGCTGAGGGAAGCGGACGTCGACCCCGGCCCGACGCAGCAGTTGCATGCCGGCGAGCCCCGCGTCCGGGTAGAGCAGGTCGACCAGACAGGTTGCAAAGTAGTAGACGCGTTTGGGCTTCATGGTCGGTTGTCCGGCTGTTCGCAGCGTTCGCGTGGCGCATGCCGGGCGCCCCGGAGGTCGCCTC
>JASFVZ010000078.1:0-7714 GCA_050049565.1 Chromatiaceae bacterium
TTTCCCGGTATCAGCGGCCAGCATGCCGGCTATCTGAAGGCGCAGCTACAGGCGTGGATAGCGGGTACGCGTGCCAACGATCCGCTCGGGCTCATGAAGGCGGCGGCCGACCGCCTGACCGACGCCGAGATCGATGCGCTGTCGGCCTTTTACGCCGCCCAGCCTGCTGCCGCACCGACACCTGCGGAAAATGCCCCGACTGCCGCCGCTGTGCAGGTCGCGCCGGCCGATGTGCACGCGGGTGAGGTCCCCCACCATGGTGCGCCGCCCGCCGGGCGTGCGCCGGCCGATAAGGGTTATTTCAGGTCGCCATCGAGGGACGACGTCGCGGACGGTCCCTTCGGCGAGGCCGTCCTCAAGGGGCAGGCCATCTTCGAAAATACCAATGCCGACCCGGTCTCGGCCAAGTACGTCGGCAACGATCAGACCTGCGGCAACTGCCACCTCGATGCCGGTCGGCTGGCCGAGTCGGCACCCCTGTGGGCAGCCTGGGTCGCCTACCCCGCGTACCGGACCAAAAACCAGAAGGTCAATACTTACATCGAGCGCATCCAGGGCTGTTTCAACTACTCGATGAATGCCCAGGCCTCGGCCGCCGGTGCGCCTCCGTCGGCGGACAGCGAGACCATCGTTTCGCTGGTCGCCTACAGCTACTGGCTGGCCAAGGGCGCTCCCACGGGCGATGACAGCATGCCCGGACGCGGCTATCCACGCTTGAAGGAGACCGAATCGGGTTTCGAGCCGGAACGCGGCGCGGTCGTCTATGCGGCCAAGTGTGCCGTCTGCCACGGTGAGGGCGGGGCCGGCGTGGTGCAGGCAGACGGCCGTACGCTTTTCCCGCCGCTGTGGGGAGCGGCGTCGTACAACTGGGGGGCTGGCATGCACAAGATCGACACCGCCGCCGCCTTCATCAAGCACAACATGCCGCTCGGCTTGGCCGACTCCCTGAGCGATCAGGAGGCATGGGACGTCGCCGCCTTTATGAACAGTTTCGAGCGCCCGCAGGATCCCCGTCACAAGGGTGACCTCAGCGCAACCACGAAGCAGTTTCACGGCAGCAAGTTCGACTACTACGGCAAGCGCAAGACCGCTGAGGGCCGTCTGCTCGGAGAGCAACCGGCGGGCAGGTGAATCCCGGTCGGGTCGTACCGCCTGCCGTGGGTGCCGGTCAGAGCGGCCAACCGTGCGGCGAGCGGAATTACCAGGACGCCCCTGTTTTGCGTGAGGACCGAATGGCGCGCCATTCCGGGCGCCACCGTTTCAAGATGACGAACAGGGCGCAAGCACCAAGCCTGTGCCATCCGTTGTCGCCCGGATCCCCACTCATGTCCTAAAGGCACGGGTCGTCAAAGATGGATATCCCAGGCGCGTTACAGATGCTGGCCATCATTGCGTTTGCAGTGACCGGCATCATCGCGGTTTCTTTGCGAGGCATCGATCTTTTCAGTGCCTGCGTATTCGGGACGATCACCGCGCTTGGTGGGGGCACGGTCCGCGATGTGATTCTCGGGGTTCCGGTGTTCTGGTCGGTCGACCTGTCGTACGTCTGGGTCGCACTCTTGGCGAGCCTCGTGGCCTTCGTCGCCAAGCCCTTGCTCGACCGCCAACACCTGTATCGTTTGATGCTGTATCTGGATGGTTTCGGCGCGGCATTGTTTGCCGTTCAGGCGGCAAACAAGGTCTGGGACCTGGGATTCGGCATCCCGGTGGCGCCGGTGATCCTCGGTGTCGTGACCGCGATCGGCGGCGGCTTGATCCGGGACGTGCTGGCAGGACACAGGACCCTGTTGATGAACCGTGATCTCTACGCGATTCCGGTGACCCTCGGCTGTGTGCTGTACGTGTTGTCGCTGGCCTACCTGCCGGAGCACCGGCTGCTGTCGGCAGTCGTTTGTATATCGATCATTTTCGGCTTCCGTGCCGCGGTGATCCACTGGGAACTGCGGGTGCCGCACTGGCTGATGACCAGTCCGCGGGACGATTGACAGCGGCTCGCCTGACCCGGAGGTCACACCGGTGTTCGGGATGATCGCGTCGTCAGGGTGCTGGTGCAGGCCGGCCTAAAGGGCTGGGCTTCAAAACCGTTTGGTGACCTGCAGGTCGAACGCGATGGGATAGTTGTCCCGGAAAGATCCGCTGACCGCTCCGGTCGGGGGGCCGCCGTCATGGTCGACCCTGCCGTCACCGAGATCGATGTAATTGAGCGCACTCTTGATGACCAGATCATCACCGAGCTGCCATTCGACCCCGCCACCTACAACGATTGTGCGATCCAGCGGGAGACCGACGGTGCGTTTGCCGTCCGATATCGGCGAGCTTGCGTAGAGCATGCCGAGGGAGAGCGCCAGATCGGGCCGTGTGCAGTATTTCAAGCCCAGTGATCCGACGTACATGTCGCGATAGTCGCTTTGGACGAACAGCGAGTCGTTCTCTATGCTGACGCTGTTGATCCCGAAGCGCGACATGTTGAGCCAGATGCCGTCAACCGTCAGGGAGAGACGATCGGTCAATTCGTGGTAGAGGCCGATCTGAAGCTGCGCCGGGATCTTGAAATCCACATCGATCTTCTCGTTGTCGAGTCCGGAGAGTTCAAGCGCGGCATTCAACAGCGGCCCCAGGCGTTTGGAATCCGGCTTGCCGCTCAGGTCCGGATCGATCTCGGACCGGTAGACGGCGCCGAATCGGGTTCCTTCGGCCGGCTCGAACAGCACGCCAATGGAAAAGCCGACACCGACTCCATCCTCTTCGAGTTTGACGGTACCGTCGCCGAGGCCGGGTACGAGGTTGTTGATCCGGGCCTTGGTCGTCGAATCGGTGTACATCAGGAGAGGTCCGCCGCCCACTGACCAATGGTCGTTGATGCGATAAGCGGCGGTGCCCTGAAGGGCAAGGAAGGCCAATTCCGTTTCCATCGCCAGATAGCGGCCGGCCCACGAATTGCCGTAGTTGTTACCGATGCCGCTGGGTACCGTTATCGATGTGCCGACCGACCATCGCTCGTTGAGCGGGTGAGCGTAGTAGAAGGCCGGTATGATCAGGCGTTGTTCGTCCCTGTCGGCGCTGCCACCGGGGAAGGTCGCCCGGTCGACGTCAAACTTCGCATTCTTGTACATCAGCGTGGACTGCAGAAGAAGTTCAGGACGGCTCCAGCCGGGTGATGCCGGCCGGGCTCCAGAAGACCAAGGTCGCGTCGTTCGCAGCGGCCGTGAGGCCGGTCAGCGCCGGTCCCATGTCGGCCCGTGCCGTTGACCAGGGCAGCGGTGTCGACGCGAATATGCCGAGTAACAATGTGCCAGTAAATCGGCCAAAAGGCATTGGGGGTCTCTCCTTGCGATTCAGAACGATCTGGGAGGAGGCGGCCGGCCGGGACAGGCCCAGGCAATGACCATCCAGCCGCCCAGGGCGACCGGTCCCGAGGGCGCGTGAGTGCGTCGCTTGACCATTGGTGGCATCCAGGATTCGATCCTGGGGGCTGGACCGTCAGACGGGAATCGTGGCGGCCAAGCGGCCTCCCTGGAGCGCGGCGACGGTCCCTTCCGGCAGCGGCTGCCAGCCCTCTTCGGTAAGCGGAACGCTGGCGACGAAGATGACCTCGGTGTGTTCTTGCGGGGCCTCGACCTGCAATCCCTTGACGCGCAGATCATCCAGCGTCGCGAAGCTGAGACCGGGAGCCCGGGGCACGCTGAAACGCCCGCCGCCTTCGTCCCAGTGGCGCTTGTGGGCGTGCAGAAAGAGAACGTCGCCGTCGGAATAGAGAAAATTGGCGGGGCCGAGTTCTGCAAGCGCCTGCGCGGTATCGGCGAAGACCGCGAGCCGCTCGTCCAGTGCCGGCGGTCCGGGGGCATCACGCCACAGGGGTGCCAGCCGTTCGAGCAGGACACAGAAGGCGTACTCGGAATCGGTCTCGCCGACCGGCCGAAAACGGTCCGAGCGCAGCCGCACCTTGTCGCGAATTTCCGCAAGCGAACCATTGTGCGCAAAGATGTGCATCTGGCCGCCGAGCTCGCGCATGAACGGGTGGGTATTGGCGTAGGAAGGCGCGCCAGCGGTGGCGTAGCGGACATGCGCGATGGTGCAGGTCGTGCTCACCGGACGGGACTCGATAAAGCGCACCACGGGGCTGTCGCTCGCGGGCTTCGGCTCCTTGATCAGAAGGGCGTCCCTGCCTTCATGATAGGCAATACCCCAACCCGACTTGTTGGGATGGATGAGGCCGCCGTGCTCGGCGAACGCATGCAGCGAATAGCTCACCCGCACGGGTTTCGAACTGGAAACGCCGAACAACTCACACACTGCCTGTTTCCCCTTTCTGCTGGGACGAACTGAGGCTCACTGCAGTCTCCTCGTTCACCGCGATCTTGCCGTCAAGATAATTTCTTTGGACGTAAGTTCAGACGTCGGGAGATAAGCTACAACGCAATGCCCGACCGCAACAAGGTTCTGAGGTTCAAATCTCGCACTCGGCGCAAGATCAGCAAGCTCGCGCAGGCCTATTCAAATAATCTCGTTCGCGAGTGGTCTGGCCGAGGCGCCAAGCCGTTCGCCCCGGTCGATCCGGCCACGAGCATTTTCGCCTTCAGGATTCGCAGCGGGTCGCCCGCGCCGCGACGATCAGACCGGGCCGCCGGGGCAATTGGTGAGGGCCTTGCGCGCCGTGTCACGCTGGCGTTCAATCCCGACTACGAGCCCCACGCTCGATGCCGCGAGCTCAGACACGCGCTCGCAGCCGATTTCACGCCAGATCATGCCCGCAGCCGCACATGACACGGCCTCGAGTGATCAGTGGGACGGCACGTGGGCCACCACGCTCCTGAGATTTCTGCTCAGCTCGGGCAGTAGCAGAACGGCGCCGGCCAGGAAGCAGATCGCACCCAGCAGTGTCCAGACGTTGACCGCCCAGGCATCCAGTAGTTCTGCGGTGCCTGGCAGAATAAAGGCATAAACGGCGGAGATGCCGAAGGCAATCGACCCCAGCATGTTGACATTCACGACCCACCACGAGACGTCCCGCGGCTGCCAGCTCAAGCGTCCACCGCCGTATTCGACGAGCGCAAGAGCACTGGCCACGAGGAAACAGATCGAGCCCAGCACGTCGGGCGTCCATATCAGGAGATCTTCCTGGAGCCAATCCAGGGCGGGCAGCAAGGCGTCGAAGGTGTTGATGTTGAACAGTACGGTGCCGACGAACTGGGTGAACGCACTGAGCCAACCGATTGCGCGCGGACGCCACGCGAACCACCTAAACCGCCCGTCCGGAGGCTGCCGGTGAGCCAGCGCCGAAATCCTGTCTGCGTTTACGGCCCCCAGCAGCTGGAAATACGCCGCCGTGGTGAAAAATATCGACCCGATGAAAAAGACCAGGTTCATGGTGACCGCGCTCTCGGCGAAGGTGCCAAAGAATCGCGGCACGAGCCCAGCCGCGCTGGATGCGGCGAAACAAACGGACCCGATCACGAAAAGGGCGGATATCCACCACGTGACCCGCGCGAACAAACCGACCTTCAGCCACCAGCGCACCGCTCCTTCGTCGGCATCCGACCCGGCTGGCAGCGAGCGTACGCCCCCTAGGAAACGGTGCTGCCGCGAACTCCAGGTCCACGGCTGGCCATTCGGGAGCCGGAGCTTGACGTGAGTGATGAATGGACCGACGCGATCGATACGCTCGATCGCGCAGCCTTCAACGGGCGGGGTGAACGGTAAAGTCTGTGATATCGTTTTCATAACCGCGACACCATATATTAAGGCCGCATCACGATGGGCTTTACGGCCTTCTCGGCCCTGCCTATGCTGCGAGTGCGCCTTTGCAACTTCGGACCCGTGGCGCGGCTCGTACAAGCTTCGTTTCTGTCACCTGATTCTGGCGCATGGTCTGACGTTGATGTCATAACGGAACAAGGATGACCTGTAGTAAACAAGTCCTGTACCCGAGGTCAGCCCCGGGGGCGTTGCTCACGTCTCCGGTCCTCGCATCCGATGTGCGGGAGCTCTCTTGATCGGAGTTCAGGCCGGCGCCAGCTGAATAAGAAAACCCGTTTGAGGCACTGAGCGGCGCCAAAATCGACGGTTTGCGCCGGCTCGAATGTCTCCAATCGCGGGTCGAGGCCGGCTTGCTTTCCTTAATCTGTTCTCGTCCCGGAGAGTTGTGGTTCTTCGGTACGTCGACCAGGCTGGCGTCGATGATCTGGCCACCTTTGGGTCTCAGCCCCGATTGCCACGGCTGCTTGTCGAAGCGCCAAACAGCTTTTCGATCAGCCTATGGCGCGCCAACTGCTCGCGGAACGGCCACAGCGTCTTCCCATCGGGAACTGGGTCTCATGGGGCGTGCCCAGGGAACCGCTGGAACGACAGCCGGTCGCGCACTTGATACTCGGTTTGATCGTCGGAGAGGTCGTACAGCGATTGCAGCACCCGCATCTTGAACATCAGCGTGACGTCATGCGGCTTGCGCCCTGCATTGCTCCCACGCTACTCCTGATGAAACACCTTCAGGAACGGGCTGAAGGCTTCCCAGTCGATGACACTGTCAAGCCGTGGCAGTCGACCACCCCGTTTCTCCAGCTTAGCCAACCGATCTTGCTGGTCGAAAAGGCCCGGTTGGATGCCATCTCGCCCCTGTCTCATCAGCCGCTGCTATGCTGCCCGAAGCGGGCAATGTTTAGAGGTACACTTGAGTTGTCGGGGGGCATGGGATGTCGCTGCCTACATGAATAGTGACAAACGCGCACAGGATCCCCGGCACAAGGGTAATCTCAAGGCAACCACGGAGCAGTTTCATGGCGGCAAGTTCGGTTACTACGGTACGCGCAAATCCGCAAGGTGACACCTGCTTGGAGGGCGGCCGTCCGGCAAGTGAGGTCAGGTCGAGTCCCGCCCTTTGTCCAAGGATTTGCAATAGACCGCAACTACTGCCGCAGTTGAGCGGCATCACAGGCCCAACCCGATCTTGTTGCCGCCTACCAAGGCCTGGAGCGGCTCACTCATCTGGCGCCGAGTGCCAGAATTGATCCTCAAGAGGTTAGTTTCTGCCAAACTGTTCCGCTATCGTGAATGCCACCGATGGCTATTCAGCGGCACCAGATTTACGGACGACAGACTGGTCGCCCTTATAATCCCGACTTCGTTCGGCACGGCCGTAAAAGCGTCGCACGGGAAAGGTCGAACGACTACATTGCCGTAACCGAGTTCGATCCGGTGTCAACCGGGGATGCAGTGCCTGGCGTGGTGGGACCGCGATGGCCGTGCACCTCGGGCCGCCGGCAATGATCGTGCCCTCCGACCGTTTCCGAAACGCCTTCAAGATCGCGCTGGCGATGCTGATCGCCTATGCCATTGCCTTGTCCCAGGGTTGGGAAACGCCCTTCTGGGCCGGTTGCGCGGTTGTCTTTTGCGGTCTGACTACCGTGGGCGATTCGCTGAACAAGGGCCTGCTGCGGGTGTTCGGCACCCTGTTCGGCACCGTTGCGGGCCTCGCCCTGCTCGGTCTGTTTCCGCAGGAGCGCTGGACCTTTCTGATCGCGATGAGCCTGTTCGTCGCCTGCTGCACCTACCTAATGGGGGCACGACGCGCTGGTATTTCTGGTTCATGGCCGGTATCACCGTGCCCATCGTTGCGGTGACGGGCGAACCCGATGCGGTAAACAACTTCACGCGGGCGCTGATGCGCACGCAGCAGACGACGCTGGGGATCGTTGTCTACAGCCTGGTGTCGGGTCTG
>JASFVZ010000079.1:0-7699 GCA_050049565.1 Chromatiaceae bacterium
AGCGGCACCCTATTCGAGGCAGCGACGGCACGGCCCACGGTCTGACGTCCTCCAACCGGCTCGGCACAGGCGAGATGCTATCTCGCCATTTACCCGGCCCGCTCACGCGGTGCCGGGTTTTCTTTTGCCGGTCGAACCCGCACTGCGCCGATCACTTGCCGGCGTGGGCATGGCCGCGGAAAATCGACGCGTGCGCGTCATCGGTCTGACTCTGTTGTTCTTCGTGCTCTGGGGAATCCTGGCGCCTTGTACCACCACGCGGCCCGCCGTCGGCCCTGCAACGCCGACCGAATGCCGGGGGTCGGCGGGCTGCTGAACGACCGAACCCCATGCCCGGCGATCCGATCGACGAACTGCAGTCAGCGCCCCTTATCCGTTATGCCCGGATGGCGGATGCTGAACCGGTCAACGCCGCCCTGCTGACCGCTTACCGTCGCATGGCGGGGCATCCGGCGGTCCGTCACACCCACCATTTCCACGGCCGTTTCGAAAACACCTACATCGATCGGTCCGACCTACCGGAAGTCACGCCGATCATCGAGTTCGCGCTGCAGGCAGCACGCCACTGCAGCGGCATGGCAGGGCTGCGCTACGGCTTCTGGTTCAACGAGATGCAGCCGGGGCAGCGCACCTCCCGACACAGTCATGAGGAATTGGACGAGCTACTTTCCGCGGTCTACTACGTGACGGCGCCGGTGAATAGCGGATCACTGATTCTGCATCAGCCGCCGGTCGAGATCCGTATCACGCCGTCACCGGGGCTGTTGGTCCTGTTCCCACCGGAGATCGAACACGAGGTCGAACCGAACGCCAGCGGTGAGGCACGCTTGTCCGTGGCGTTCAATTTCGGCCCGCTGGACGAGTCGCACTGAGGATCGACGTCTCGAGCCGCTCGGTCTCCGCCAGCACGACCTGTCGACCGTCTTCGGTCGTGAACTGGCGATCTCCGATATCCCCGCGGCGGGCCCGATAGTCGACCGACCGACCGGTCGTCGCGTCGACGACCCGCACCACCACGACTTCGTGACGATCGCGCCAGTGGTCGTAGATCAGATACACGGATCCAATCAGCAGGATGACCACGGCTGCGACGGCGAGATAACGGATCACCCCGGTGCGGCTGGAACCTGTTGGGTTGATCAACCTCGGCGCCGGGGTCGACACGCCCCGCGGCAGGCGGGTCCGCCAGATCAGGGCGACCACCAGGATCACGCCGATGGTGAAAAGAACTTTTCCGATCATGCGCGCATCATAATGACCCGCGTTCGGCACACAACCTGTTTCACGCTCGGCGCACGGTTATGGCGTCGGTTGATTCACGTATCATCAATGGCATCGAAAGTCCGCTATCCGGTCCATGATCCAGTCCGCTCGTCACCTGCTACCGGTTTTCCTGACGACCCTGTTGAGCCAGGCGCCTCTGGCCGATGACGTTGCCGTCAAGATTACGCCTGACCTCGCAGGCGTGACCGTGCAGCACGAAGGCGAGACCGTGCACATCGAACGCAACCAGGACCAGGACAACACCATCGAACCCGACTTCCAACGCACGTCGCGACGGTGTCCGCCATTCTGCATCCAACCGATGCACCTGCCGGGCGGGGTCGAGACGATCGGCGAGATCGAACTGCTCGGCTACCTGCAGCGGATGGCCGACGGAGACCAGCGGGTCCTGTTGATCGACTCACGCGGGCCTGACTGGGTCCGGCGCGGAACGATCCCGGGGTCGATCAACATCCACTACAAGCGGCTCAGCCTGCGCAGCGCCGAGGAGGCCGACATAGCCGACCTGCTGGAGGAGACCTTCGGCGCCCGGAGAACGGCCGAGTTCTGGAATTTCGCCACCGCCAAGACCCTGGTGTTGTTCTGCAACGGCGCCTGGTGCGGCCAGTCGCCGACCAATATCCGGTCGCTGCTGCGCATCGGTTATCCACCCTCGAAGTTGAAATGGTACCGGGGTGGCATGCAGGACTGGGAGGTCATGGGGCTGACCAGGGTGCGCCCCGAGAGAGATAAATAGAACATGCGAAAACTGCTTCTTACGGCCCTGCTCATGCCCCTGCTGCTCGTCACCACGGGCTGCAGCGAACCCGATCGGCCGAGCATCTCCCTTTATCTTGCGGTCCAGCGCGGTGACCTGGACCAGCTGGAACGGCACATCTTCTGGGAGAGCGACATCAATGCCCAGTTGCCGAACGGCCTCTACCCGCTGCACGTCGCCGCCGAGAAAGGCCGGATCATTCTGGTCCGGACACTGCTCGAGCACGGCGCCGCCATCGACCAGACCAGCCAGCAGGGCGACACACCGCTGGAACTCGCGATCCTCAACGGCAGGACCCAGATCGCCGAGGTACTCCTGGCCGAAGGCGCGACGCTGGACGCCTCGGCGCTGCTGCTCAAGGGTGCCCGGGCCGGCATCACCGACCGCGACACGGTGCGTTTCCTGATAGAGCGCGGTGCCGACACCGAGTTTCGCGACGATACCGGTGATACCTCGCTGATGGTTGCGATCCGCCAGGACAATCATCGGCTCGCCACCCACCTGGTCAACCAGGGCGCTGACGTCAACGTCCTGGGAAAGGACGGACGATCGGCGCTGGCAGTCGCCCGGGAACTGCAGTTCGGCGAACTCATCAGCCTGCTCGAACGGCAGGGCGCGCGCTGACCGCGACGACTACCCGCACGCCGGCTTGGTTGCCGGTGCCGGCTTTGCTATCGTCGCCGGCCAGCGCTGAACAAGCGATGCAGTGGAGAGCGCAATGCCTAGCACCCCCGACGATCTGACCATCAACTACGCCGAGGGCGGTATCGATATCGTCAAGGAACTCGACAAGGAAGTCCTGTCGAAGGGCGCCTGGACGACTGTTCTGTTCCGGTATCAGGACTGGGACGCCAGGGCACAGAACTACAGCAAGGACAAGTATTCGATTCGCCGCTATCAGAAACGCAACGGCGAGTATCAGCAGAAAAGCAAGTTCAACATCTCCAGCCCGGACCAGGCACGGCAACTGATCGCCGCGCTGAATCGCTGGCTGGACGCACCACCGTCCGACTGATTACCCGGGTCGCCCCGGTTGGGCGCTGTCTGCCCGGGTCCGGTCAGCCGCCTTTGGCCCGGGCCTCGACCAATGCGGTGGCCTGCTCGATCCACGCCTCGCGTTCCACCCGGCCCTTGAATTTCAGATGCGCATTGATCGAGGCAACGTCATCCGGGGTCCAGGCAGCGATCTGCGAATAACTGCGGATACCGAGCTCGTTGAGGATCGTGGCGATCTTCGGGCCGATGCCCTTGATCTGCCGCAGATCATCCGGCCCGTCGTCGATGCCCGGCGCACCGGCACCGGCGGGACTGGGGTCGAGCAGTGCGGCCGCGCCCGAGGCCGCCGCCGCAGCCGCGCTGGCAATGGCCGCCGTATCGACGACCTCGTCACTCGAACTGGCCGGCGCCTGAAAGGCCTCCAATGCGCTGCGACATTCCGCCAGCTCGGCCTCGAGACTCGCCAAGCGATCGGTATCCACGGCCTGGCGGCTCGCCGCCTCGGCCGCGGCCAGGCGGGCCTCCAGGTCGATCACCTCGTCCTGTTTGAGGCGCCTCTCGGTCTCGGCGTGATCGCGTGCCAGGACGGCCGCATCGTGCTCTGACCTTACGCTTGCAACATCCGCCCGGGCACTTTCGAGCTCGGCGAGCAAGGCGCTGCGTGCGGTCGCCGCCGACCGGCGCGTCAGGTACCAACCGAGTATCAATCCGAGCAGTGCGGCCACCAGCAGCAGGATGAAGGTTTGGGTAATCAGATACGTCATCGGGGTCTCCGCGGCGTTATTCCAGGGGCAGCACGTCAAACGTAATCCGGCGATTGGCGGCGCGGCCCGCGGCACTGCTGTTGCTGGCAAGCGGTTGGCTGTCACCGAACGCCACGCTCTGCAGGCGCTCGCCGGGTATCCCGGCCAGCAGGAAGAAACGCTCCACCGCTCTGGCCCGCGCTGCGCTGAGCTGCAGCTTGAACTCCCGGTCTTCGGCGGCATCGGTGTGCCCGCCGATGACGACGCGTGTATCGGGGCATTGGTACGCAACGGCGGCCAGGTCGTTGAGCAGCGGATAACTCTCCAGCATCGGCGACGCCCCATCGACCTCGAAGCGCAGCGTGCCGTCCGATGCAATCCGGGCCATCATTCCCTGGCATGCTGGCGCATCGAGCGGATTCGTCAGGTCTCCACCCAGCGGCATGATGCGCTGGGTCTCGAACCGGGGATTGAGCGGGTCTTGCGGATCCAACGGCGAGGCCTGTCGTTGCAGCCCGTCGATATTGACCGTGCGGACCCCCCAGGTCTCGCCGGCGATCCGGCCGATACGGTCCGGATCGAGCGCACCGGAGATCTCGCCGCCGAGCGCGACGTCACGGCCATCGACCTGGATATCCAGCTCGCTGATCCCGTGAGTCGCCAGCGAACGGTCGACACGTTCGGCCAGATCGGCCTCGATCGCGGGAGCGCGCATCGCCACGGTCAGCCAGGTCAACAGCAGGAGACTGCCCAAAGCGACCAGTACAGCGGTGCGTCTCGACACCTCAGCTCCCCCTTTCCAGCGCCACTGCCGGGCGGTTTTGTCGACCGCCCCAGGTTAGAAGTCGCTAATTTAACCTATTTACGTGCCCTGGACAGTCTCGCGGTGCCGGTCGACTAGCAGCCTATCTCCGCCGGCCAGTCGAGCAGCGCATCGATGATCTGGCGCCGGCGCTCGGACAAGGTGGAGTCAACGGCCAGTTGCGAGAGACGACGGCGGTAGGCCTCCAACGTGATGGAGCCGCCGCCGTTCGGGTCTTTCAGCCGGCTGTGCCGGTACTCCTCCCAGCGCAGGCGTTCCTCAGGGCTCAGCGACGAAGGCCAGTTTCTGGCGCGGTAGCGAAACAGCAGCTCATCGAGCTTGGCCGCCTCGAAACCCGGTTGGAGACCTGCCAGGTCCGCAGGCTCCAGCCCTCTGATGCGGTCGCAGCGACGGCGATCCTGGTCGGACAGGAAGCCGCCGTAGAGGTCGCGATCCGGGTCGCTCTGCGGCGGGAACCGGCCGCTGTCATCGAATACCGCGGCGACCTTGTCCGCGAGGCCCGGAGCGGCGCGCAGTGCATCGGCATGGCGCTGTTCGGCGACCGGATCCAGCGACCAAAGCTCGCGTGCCTGATCGGTCAGCGTGCTCATGGGCACGATGACCGGAGAGCGATTGAGGTGCACTACTTTGAGCGGAATGCGCACCGCGCCATCGGCGAGTTCGCTGCCGGGGGTATAGAGCAGCTGGCGCACCTGTTCGGCGTTGAGTTCGAGCAACGGCGCCGGATCGATTCGCAGATCGTACACAATCACGCCGTTGCGGTTGCGCGGATGGAGCGCCAGCGGCAGCACAGCGGCGATGCTGCCGAGCCGGGCCGGGTAGCGCGAAGACACATGCAGGACCGGCTGCGCTGCCTGGACGTTGAGCTGTTGCGCCAGGACCCGCCGGTCTCGGTTCCTCAGCAGGTAGTCGAACAGGCGCGGCTGCCGCGCCCTGACCAGTCGGGCGATCTCGATCGTCGCCCTGACATCGACCAGTGCATCATGTGCACCGCTATGCTCTATGCCGTTGGCCGCGGTCAGGTCTTCGAGCCGAAAACTGGTCACACCGGGCGATTTCTCAGGCCACTCGATACCCTCCGGGCGCAGCGCCCGCGTCAGGCGCACGACATCGATCATGTCCCAACGCGAGTTGCCGTTCTTGTATTCGCGTTCGTAGGGGTCGAAGAAATTCCGGTACAGCCCGTATCGGGTCACCTCATCGTCGAACCGGATCGAGTTATAGCCCAAGGCACAGGTACCCGGCTGCATCAACTCGGCATGAATGAAACGAAAGAAGTCGGCCTCGGGCGCACCCTGGTCACGCGCCAGCTGCGGCGTGATCCCGGTGATCAGGCAAGCGTCCGGCTGCGGCAGCAGGTCGTCGGCGGGCTGGGCATAGATGACCAGCGGTTCGCCGATCGGATTGAAGTCGAGATCGGTTCGCAGACCGGCAAACTGTGCCGGGCGATCGACCGCCGGCTGCGCGCCCCAGGTCTCGTAATCGTGCCAGTAGAAGCTCCGCGGCAGTTCGCTGCGGCTACTCACGGCTTGGCCCAGGCCACCTGGTCACGCAGGTAGATCGGGAGCGCCTGATCAGCGCTGACGCCGGCACCCGACCGATACAGCCGGGCGGCCAACAGCGCCACATCGCCTGCCCGTATCTGTCGGTCCGCGTGAATGGCCACGGGATCACCGCAACGCGACGCGAGCCGGTCGCCATACGCGCGCCAGCCGCTGCCGGCGGCGTGCCACCCCGGGACATCGGGCACCGGCACGGCATCCGGCGGACAGACCCGTTCTTCGACAATGACCCCGTCGACCCGGTGATCCGTGCACCGGTAGGCCGCGTAGTAGACCTCGTGCATGCGCGCATCGAGCGCGACGCAGACCGCCGACGCATCCGTGGTCCGTGCGACGCCCTGGGCCAGTGCCTGCAGGCTCGACACCGGCACCACGGGTAGCCCGGCACCGAACGCGGCACCCTGCACCACCGCCGTCGCGATGCGGATACCGGTAAAGGACCCCGGGCCGCGGGCGAATGCGAGGGCATCGAGCTCGGTCAGTGCGACACCGGCCTCGCCCAGCAACTCGTCCATCATCGGCAGCAGCAGTTCGCTGTGGCGTCGCGGGGCGTGCTCGAAACGTTCGGTCAACCCGCCATCGACCAGCAACGCGGCGGAACACCCGGCCTCGGTGGTGTCGATCGCCAGCAGGTTGACGCGGGTTTGCCGGCCGCTCACGTCAACAGAACGCTCGACCCGGTGGTGCGCCGGGCCTCGAGGTCCCGGTGGGCCTCGGCCGCATCGGCCAGCGCGTAGGTCTGATTCAACTGGATCTGCAGCAACCCGTCGGTGATCGCCTCGAACAGGGTTCCGACGCCATCTTCGAGCAGGTCACGCGTCGCGATGTGGGTTGCGAGCGTCGGACGAGTGACGTACAGCGAGCCTTTCGGCGCAAGGATCGCCGGACTGAATGGCTCGACCGGTCCGGATGCGTTGCCATAGCTCGCCAGTACGCCGAACGGGCGAAGTGAGTCCAGCGAGTCGTTGAACGTCGCCCGGCCGATCGAGTCGTAGGCGACCGCGACCCCTTCGCCGTCGGTGATGTCACGGACCCGTTCGGGTATCGATTCACTGTTGTACAGAATCGTGTGGTCGCAGCCGTTCAGACGGGCGAGTTTGGCCTTCTCGTCACTGCCCACGCAGCCGATGACCTGTGCACCCAGATGCTTGGCCCATTGGCACAGCAGGGAGCCGACGCCACCGGCGGCGGCGTACACCAGGATGGTGTCACCGGCCTCGACTTTGTAGGTCCGAAACAACAGGTAGTGCGCAGTCAGCCCCTTGAGCATGATCGCGGCGGCCTGCCGCTCGCTGAGAGTGGGTGGCAGCTCGACGAGCTTTTCGGCGTCAATCAGCCGGGCCTCGGCATAAGCGCCCTGGCACATCGGATACGCGACGCGATCGCCCACCGCGAAGCGACTGACGCCCTCACCCACCGCGTCGACGACACCGGCCGCCTCCATGCCCAGCACCGCCGGCAGATCGCCGGCCGGGTACAGCCCGCTGCGCTGGTAGACATCGATATAGTTGAGGCCGCAGGCGGTCTGCCTCAG
>JASFVZ010000407.1:0-3262 GCA_050049565.1 Chromatiaceae bacterium
ACCTGCTACTGGGACGCGAACCGAAGGACTTCGATGTCGCAACCGACGCGCGACCTGAAGAGGTCAAGGAGCTGTTCCGCAACTGCCGGCTGATCGGGCGTCGATTCCGCCTGGCGCATGTCCAGTTTGGGCGCGAGATCATTGAAGTGGCGACCTTTCGGGCCGGCCAGGACCAGCAGCCGGGTGACGCCGCGCAGACCGACGAGGGCATGCTGCTGCGTGACAACGTCTACGGCACGATCGAGCAGGATGCCCTGCGCCGCGATTTCACCGTCAACGCGCTGTATTACAACATCGCTGACTTCACGCTGATCGACTATGCAAACGGTGTCGATGATCTGCAAAACGGCGTACTTCGGCTGCTTGGCGACCCGGAGACCCGCTACCGGGAGGACCCGGTGCGCATGCTGCGCGCGGTGCGCTTCTCGGCCAAGCTGGGTTTCCGGCTTTCGGCCGAGACCGAGGCGCCGATCGGTGAACTTGCGCCCCTGCTCGGGGAGGTGCCGGCAGCACGCCTGTTCGAAGAGGTGCTGAAGCTGTTCCTCGCCGGCAACGCGGTCGGTGGGTTCGAGCGCTTGCGTCAGCTCGGACTGTTCGCCGAGCTGTTTCCGGATACTGAACGGGCCCTCGGCGCGCTCGAGCAGGACTTCCCTCTGACCCTGGTGCTGAAGGGACTCGAGAACACCGATCGACGGATCGCCGATGACAAGCCGGTCACGCCGGCCTTCCTGTTTGCCGTGCTGCTTTGGGAGCCGGTTCGGCAGCGCGCCGAAGACCTGAAGTCGGCCGGTGAGCAACCCTACCAGGCGCTGCAGACGGCGGCCGGCGAGATCCTGGCCCGACAGGTTCAGCGCGTCGCACTGCCGCGTCGTTTCAGCGCCCCGATGCAGGAGATCTGGAGCCTGCAGGCGCGCTTCGGCAACACCCGCGGCAAGCGTCCGAAACGCCTGCTGGCGCATCCGCGGTTCCGTGCCGCCTATGATTTTCTGCTGCTGCGTGCCGAGTCCGGCGAGGCAGACGTCGAACTGGCAACCTGGTGGACGCAGTACCAGGACGGCAACGCCGATGCCCCGCCGCCGACGCCACCCGGTACCGGCTCGCGGCGTTCGAGACGCGGGGGACGCCGCCGGCGTCGCAGACCGGCCGCCGCCGACGGCGAATGAGGCAAGCGGAGACGCGGGCCTATATCGGGCTCGGCAGCAATCTGCAGGAACCGTTGCAGCAGGTGCGGCAGGCGTTTCGCTCGCTCGCGATGCTACCGGGCTGCCGTTTCGTGGGGCGCTCGCGGACCTATATCAGCGATCCCGTTGGACCGGCGGATCAACCGTGTTTCGTCAATGCCGCCGCCGCGCTCGACACCCGGCTGGGCCCCGATGACCTGCTGGTCGCGTTACAGGGGATCGAACAACGGCAGGGTAGGGTGCGCGGTGAGCGTTGGGGCCCGCGCACGCTCGATCTCGATCTGTTGTTGTACGGCGACCGGGTAATCGATAGTCCGCACCTGCAGGTTCCACACCCCCAGCTGCACCGGCGAGCGTTCGTCCTGGTGCCGCTTTGCGATCTGGCCCCGACGCTCGAGATACCCGGCCGGGAGCGGGCCGACGTCCTGCTCGCGCGCCTCGATGCGACCGGCGTTAGATTGCTCGAGGCTGCGCACGATGAGCGGTGATGTCCGGCATTTCATCGTGATCGAGGGACCGATCGGCGTCGGCAAGACCAGCCTGACCAGCCGCCTCGCCGAGACCTACGGCTGCGATGCCCTGCTCGAGGCGGCCGAAGAGAACCCTTTTCTCGAGCGTTTCTACCAGGAGCCTGATGCGGCCGCCTTCGCGACGCAGATGCATTTCCTTTTGCAGCGCAGCCGCCAGCTCGATCAGCTGCAGCAACAGCGCCTCTTCTCAACGCGGCTGGTTGCCGATTTCCTGTTCTCCAAGGACCGACTGTTTGCCGAGTTGAACCTCGGTTCGGACGAGCTGCGGCTCTACAACGAGGTCTATGCGCGACTGGCCATGCATGCGCCGCGTCCCGATCTGGTCGTCTACCTTGAGGCCCCTGTCGAGGTGCTGATGGCGCGCGTACGCAAGCGCGCCCGGCCACAGGAGCAGACGCTGTCGAGCGACTACCTGCAGCGGGTAAGCGACGCCTACAAGGCATTCTTCTATCGCTACGATGACGCACCGGTGCTGATCATCGATGCCGCGTCGATCAACCCTCTGGACAGTGACGCCGACTACCGCGCAGTGCTCGATGCCCTCGGCCAACCGTTCGTCGGTCGGCGCTATTTCAACCCCTTGCCCCTGGCGATAAACTGAAGCCTTGTGCGTTTCGGGCGCGCGGGAGGGTATATGGGCAAGATCACCATCAGTACGCTGGACCGGATGAAGGCCGCCGGCGAGAAAATCGCCGTCATCACGAGCTATGACGCCAGCTTCACCCGACTGATCGAGAGTGCGGGAATGGATGTCATCCTGGTCGGCGACTCGCTTGGCATGGTGATTCAGGGCCACGAGAGCACACTGCCGGTTACCGTTGCCGACATGGTCTATCACACGGCCAACGTGATGCGGGTCAGCGAGCATTGCATGGTCATCGCCGATATGCCGTTCATGAGCCACGGCACGCCGGGCCAGGCGCTGGATACCGCCGGTCGCTTGATGAAAGAGGGTGGCGCGCACATGGTCAAGATCGAGGGCGGATCCCCGCAGCTCGAAACGGTGCGGCACCTGACCGACCGGGCGGTACCGGTCTGCGGACATCTGGGCCTTACGCCACAGTCGATTCACCAGTTGGGTGCCTACCGTGTTCAGGGCCGCGGCGAGCAGGCCGCCGAACGCATCCTGAAGGACGCGGTAGCGCTGCAGGATGCCGGGGCCCAGATGCTGGTGCTCGAGTGTGTGCCGGCATTACTGGCCGAGGAAATCACCCGTGCGCTCGACGTGCCGGTTATCGGGATTGGCGCCGGCGTCGAGACCGACGGGCAGGTACTGGTCCTGTTCGACATGCTCGGGATAACGCCGCACAGGCCGCCGACGTTCGTCCGTGATTTCCTCGCCGAGGTCGGAAGTGTCCCCGAGGCGCTGTCGGCCTATGTCGATGCCGTGAAATCCAGGGCCTTTCCGGCTCCGCAGCACACCTTTTCATGATCACCATCGATCGGCTGGGCGATCTGCGCACCCAGGTCGACCAGTGGCGGCGCGGTGGCAACGTGGCCTTCGTCCCGACCATGGGCAACCTGCATGCCGGCCATCTGTCGCTGGTCAAG
>JASFVZ010000408.1:0-3251 GCA_050049565.1 Chromatiaceae bacterium
GGCACGATGATAATCCGCGAGGTGGAGGCAAGGCGAACGAAGGGAAAGCGGAGATTCCTTCGCTTCGCTCGGATGACGGGCCGTATCGAATTCGTAGGGTCGGCTGCGCCGCCCGATTGGTTTGTTGGCCCCAGGCCAACCTACGATAGAACGAGACGGCGTCAGTAACGCGGTCATAGCTCCGCTTCGCTCGCAAAGACGGCGGTTCGTAGGGTCGGCTGTGCCGACCGATTGGTTCGTTGGCCACTTCGATAGAGCGGTATGGCCGTAGAGCCCTCTATTATGTGGTGTTGTCCACAATTTCGTGCGGCCAGTCCATGATTCCGCCGGCGAGCGAAACCGCCTCGAAACTGCGTTGCTTGAGCAACAGGCAGGCCACCGCACTGCGCTTACCGCCCTTGCAGTAGGCCACGTAAGCAATGCTTGGATCGAGCTCTTGATAGCGCCGCCGCAACTCGGGCAGGGGTATCAGGGTCGCGCCGGGTATATAGGCCTCTTCGTACTCTTCCTCGTAACGCACATCGAGCAGCCTGTACCCCCCTTCGAGCAATGATCTGGCGGTCCCACTGTCGACCCAGTCCACCATCTGCGTCTTGATCAGCTGGTCGAAATCGCGTTTGCTCATGGTCAGCAGGGTCCCGGGCTTGGTCATGACGACGGTCGCTGTGCGCGAGCCTTCCATCACCAGGCCGTCTTCGCCGAATGCCTCCCCGGCCGCAAGCGCGTTGACCTTGCGCGGCTCGTCGTCGTAGAGGCCGAGTTCCCAGACCTCGGCCTCGCCTTCCTCGATGACATAGAACGCATCGGCCGGGTCGCCTTGGCGGACGATCTCCTGTCCCGCCTCGACCGGCATGCGTTGTAGGCGCCTGACCGCCTCGGCGACTGCCTCGATCGGCAGTCGATGAAAGGCCTGCGAATTGCCGACCAGCCGGAGCCGTTTTGCGGCCTCGCCGTCCTTGGGATCCATCAACTCCAGCGCGGCGTTGAGGGAGGCCATGTAGTCGAGTTCGCCGGCATCGACCTGGTAGATCAGCACGCTGTCGATCGCTTCGACCAGCAGGGTATCGGTGCCTGCCGGAATCGCGAAGCGTTGCAGGGCGCCTTCACCGGCGCGCAACGGAGTTTCCGCGCCATCGGCAGAGATCACCTTGGCGTGCCCGTTGAGCGCATAGAGGTAGTCGTAGTCGCCGAAGGACTTGAGGCTCAACGCTTCGTTGGGGCGGAGGACAAAGGCCCGCATGGCCCGGTTCGGCGTGTCACAGCCTTCGGAAAGCAGCGACAGCTGCGGGTGAAACTTGCCCAACAGGTGGATCGCTTGACGGTAATGCATGATGTTGATGGTTCCTCGATGATCGGCCTTGTCGATGCGCGCGCACGATCGCGTCGTCAGCTATCGGGCGCCGAGTTACGAAACGGGCAACCGGCTCGTCCCGTCGTTTGCAAAGACGCGCGACGTCCAACCGGAGGCGAACTCACCCTGGCCGTTTCTCCCGGCGCAGCGCCGGTGATCAGTCCTGGCGTTGGTCGATCAGCTCTATGAGACAGCTGATGTTCTCGCGCGCCTGCTCTTCATATCGGTCATGGAAGAAGTCGGTCCGAAAGATCCGTGGCCGTTTCAGCAGTGCGCTGAGAAAGCCGCGCTCGCCACGGTAGAACTCCTCATCGGGCACCGGAAATTCGGCCCTTACCGCGTCTGAGTTGCGCATGAAGCACTCCCACGGCGCGCCGAAGCTGGCCAGATCGATATCGCAGATGAACTGGTGTTCGACGTCTTGGACCTGATCGCGGTGGGTTGTCACCATGATCAGGTCGACCACGGCGGCGATGAAGTCGGCAGGGATGACTCCGGTCGCCCGACCACGAAACCACTCGGCGCTGCGCCGCTCGTTGTCGCGCTCACCGGCTTTATGGATGACGTCGTGGAACCAGATGGCCAGCTCGACCTGGTCCGGCTGCCGGATCCGATCACCGGCGAGATCGAGCTGCTGCAGACAGAACGCGAGGTGCTGCTTGGTGTGATAGTGCCGGTGCGGTTCCGAGTAGTGATTGGCAAGTAGGTGCCACAAGGCATCCGTCTCGTCGTTGGCACCGGGCAACAGGTTGCGCCGCCAGAGTGCGGAGAACCGCCCGCGCAGCATGGCGTCCTGTATCAGACCGCCCGGCTTGCTTTCGCTGATCGTATCTAGCTTCATCTTGGTTTTCGCATCGGAGCCGCAGAATGGCGCCGCTCAGTCCGGGGGCATCTGCAGGCCAACCTGTTCGACCAGCGCGCGACGTTGCCCGCGTGCGGTTTCGTTCGAAGGTGCCTCATCGACCTGTTGCGACAGTGCGTCGATCGCGTCGTACCAGAGGCCCGCCTCGGCATACACGAAGGCGCGCTGTTCGGCGGTCGTCGACTGCAACCGGGTCCGGACCTGCGGATCGACGGCGACGCGCCGGATGGTCGCGCCGGCGGCATAGTCCTGCGAGCGTTGCGTCGGATCCGTGACCACGGACACGAACCACTGGTAATCGGTCTCGGGTCTCAGCGACAAGCCGAGGTCGGCGAGGGCGACACGCTGCACGCCGGCACCGAGCGGCCCCGGGATGCGGCGCTCGAAGAGCGGGTCGATCGCGCCGCGCTCGATCAGTGTGAATTCGACAGGCTGGTCGATGTCCTTGGAGGTATACCAGTAGAGAACTGGCTGCTCGCTCGTGGTCAGGCCGGTGTGCTCGGGTGCCAGGACCAGCAGCGTCCAGTCGTCACCCTCGGCGCCGCGGTGCGCTCCGCCGATGCGGCTGGCCGGTGCGCCGCGCAGCGGCGGCCGATAGCTCGGCGTTGCCTGCGCGACAGTCGCCTGGCTGGCGTCTTCCTGCGCCGTCACGGAGGTAGCCCAGGGCGTGCTCAGTCCCACCAGTATCAGGCACAGCAGCCCGAGTCTCGTCCCTTGCGTCATGCTCTTCTCCCAGGTCCCTGCAGCCGCGGAGGTCGTGTCATCCCCAGCGGCTGATCTTAATCGATCAGGCCCGACGCCGCGGCCAGCGCCCGGGGCGGATCTGTCGGGGTGTTTGTCCGACGTCCCTGCAGCCGATACGCCGTCACCCCTTTTTCTTTGCCCTTCAGGCTGAGTTCTCCGACGCTCTCTACCGCGTAGGCGTCGCCGAGCCGGGCGATGGTCTCACCGGCGATCAGTATCTTGCAGTCGATCGGACGGCCGTCGGGCGTTTCGATCGATTTGCCGTAGCTCTCCAGCCGGGCCGCGGTGTTCACG
>JASFVZ010000409.1:0-3249 GCA_050049565.1 Chromatiaceae bacterium
GTTTTGGTCTACGGAACCGAGGGCGATACCGATCCCGAGCTCTATCAACGGATCGTCGGCGCCTCAGCCGATGAGGTTCGCAATGAGGCGTGACAGCAGTCTCAATGCTTTGCGCATCAACAGTGACCGTCTCAACCGGCGTCTCGCGCAACTCGCCGGCATCGGTGGACTGGTTGGTGGGGGTGTCTGTCGACTGGCGTTGACTGATGAAGACCGCCAGGGTCGCGACCTTGTGTGCGGCTGGATGCGCGAGCTTGGGCTTGAGGTAACCATTGATCAGATCGGTAACGTTGTCGGCCTTCGACCAGGAAGGCTGGCTACCGATCCGGTGATGACCGGGTCACATATCGACACGGTCGCCACAGGTGGCGTGTATGACGGCAACCTTGGTGTGCTCGCTGGACTTGAGGTCATTGAGTGCCTCAACGAGGCCGATATTGAAACTCTGCATCCGGTCGCAGTGGCATTCTTCACCAACGAAGAAGGCGCGCGCTTCGCACCGGATATGATGGGTAGCGGTGTCCACCAAGGGTCTATGCGGCTAGAGGAAATGCTCGCCGTGACTGGCATCGATGACGCAAGTGTCGGCGACGAGCTGCGTCGAATCGGTTACGCGGGTGAAGTGGCAGTCGGGACATCGCGGGCGCGATGCTTTGTTGAACTGCATATCGAACAGGGGCCGGTGCTCGAGCGCGAAGCGATACAAATCGGCGCGGTAACCGGAGTCCAGGGGATTTCCTGGACAGAGTACACGCTGCGCGGCGTCTCCAATCACGCCGGAACCACACCTATGAATTATCGCCATGACCCGGGCTACGTCGCTGCACGGCTCGCGGTCGAAGCACGTCAACTTGCTGAGGAGATCGGTCATCATCAGGTGGCAACCGTGGGGCAGGTCAAGCTGCTACCGAACCTAGTCAATGTGATTCCCCGACAAGCGACATTGACCGTCGACCTGCGCAACATGGACGAGTTGCTTTTGAAGCGTGCTGAAGAGCTACTTGATGAACGTCTGATGACCATCGCCGCCTCCGAGGGTGTCGAGGTCAGTCAGCGCAGACTCGCCCGGTTCGAGCCCGTCCATTTTTCTGCTGAAATGACACAACGGGTCGAAGAGATCGCCGGACGGCTGGGTCTCACCTGCCGCCGAATGCCCTCGGGGGCAGGTCACGATGCGCAAATGTTCGCACCGAATTGCCCGACCTCGATGATATTTGTGCCGAGCCAAGGTGGCATCAGCCACAACATCGGCGAATACACGCCGCCGGATCAGCTGGCCGACGGGGCCAACGTGCTGTTGCAGATGATCCTGCGATGCGCGACGAGCGAGGAAAGCTGATGTCTCGTGTACTGCGTACGGCAGCTGCTCAACTCGGTCCGATCTCTAGATATGAAACCCGAGCATCCAGCGTGTCTCGGATGATTGAACTGATGCGCAAAGCCCATGCGCAAGGCGCCCGGTTCATCGTGTTTCCCGAATTGGCACTGACGACATTTTTCCCCCGCTGGTTCTTCGAAGAACAGGCCGAGATCGATGCGTTTTTCGAGCGTGAGATGCCAAGCGCAGAGACTCTGCCGCTGTTCAAGGAGGCTGAGCGGCTCGGCGTTGGTTTCTACCTAGGGTATGCCGAACTCATTGAGGAGCACGGAACTCCCCGACACTACAACACGGCCGTCTTGGTCGACCGTAGCGGCACCATTGTCGGTAAGTATCGCAAGATCCATCTGCCCGGTCATGCGGGCCACGAGCCTTGGCGGCCTTTCCAACACTTGGAAAAGCGTTACTTTGAGCACGGCGATCTCGGTTTCCCTGTATTCGATGTGTTCGAGGGTCGGCTTGGAATGTGCCTATGTAACGATAGGCGCTGGCCTGAGACTTACCGCGTGATGTCACTTCAGGGAGCCGAGATGATCGTCCTTGGCTATAACACGCCACTTCACTATCCCCCTGCCCCTGAGCACGACCATCTTCAGGACTTCCACAATCACCTGGTGATGCAAGCAGGCGCCTACCAGAACGGCACCTGGGTAGTCGGTGTCGCAAAGGCAGGGCGAGAAGAAGGCTGCGACCTGATCGGACAAAGCTGCATCATCGCCCCGACCGGTGAGATCATCGAACAGTGCACCACGTTGGATGACGAAATCATTATCGCCGACTGTGACCTGGATCGTTGCCAGGAAATCCGTAACAACGTCTTTAATTTCGCGCTGCATCGCAGACCGCAGGACTATCAAGTGATCTGTGATGCCGCCGTGCATGAGTGATGGAATGGAGTCTTTGGAAGAGAATAGAGCGTCCGGTGTTGACGGCTTGTGCTTGAAGAATGGTGTCTGTTCTTGGTCGAGGCTGGGTGGAAACTCAGGGGTTCGAGTTTTCTGGGAATCTGCGGCGAACGCCGGCGGCACAAGCTATCGTTCCTCATCCTTGGCGTTATCGGCTCTGCATCCAATGAAGGGCATTGGCCGGAACATTGCTCAAGTCAGACCGGACCGTATACAGTTAAGCCGGCGTTTTCATACAGTTCTGGCTGATTTCGGGCGATCCGGATCTTGCGCTAGCGACTACCTGGATTGGAGCCAAGCGTATGCGGTGCGGCTGCCGAAACTCAAAGCATCGACCAAGATGATCTCTTTGCGGCTTCCGGTGGCATTGCTCGAACGTATAAGGTTAGAGGCAAGCAAGCGTGACATGCCCTATCAATCGTTGGTAAAGGCTTGGCTCGTCGAGGATGTTGATCAACACCGCCAGTAGCGCCAACTCGGTTGCGGTCGTTCGTGAGGCGGCGCCCGTTCGATTCACTCTCCGTAAGTACTTTTCAAATCCCATGCAGCTCATCCTCACCGGAAAATCCAGCAGCAAAAAACGCGGAAGAAGCGCGCTACAGGCGCGCTTCTCCAAGCTCTGGGAGCAGTTGGCGCGCAAGCGCCGCCAACAGCAACGCTTCAAAAAAGACATCGACGAACTGACCGAGACCAGCCACCGCTTGCACACCGAGCATGACCGCAAACAGCTGGAGACCCTGATCGTACTGGCCGACAAACTGACGACGTTCTCGGGGCGCAAGAGCCTGTCCAACTGGCACCGGGATGAATTGCTCGATTGGCTGCGCGAGCTGATCCTGATGCGCATTGCCCCACTCGAGCCGCAGACCGCAGAGCGCTTACGTGTGCAATACGAAGAGACCATGGCCGCCCTCGCGGGCATGACGCGCGAAGATGCCATCGAACAGGTGCGTGCACAACAAATCG
>JASFVZ010000410.1:0-3244 GCA_050049565.1 Chromatiaceae bacterium
CGGCGCTACCGGTGGGCGTGTGTCGGCCGGCTAGAGCCGACGGGCCATATGCCCCGCATCCGTACATAGCTGGAAAGGCGGATACACGCTGCGCTTCATGGTGAAGCGCAGCCCACGAACGACTAAACGGACTACGGCATCTGTCGCACTCCCCGCGGCAGCAACCGGAGATCGTCGGTCGTGTGGTGTCGGGCATGGTCTTGAGAGCGGTCGCATACTGCTCGGAGCCGCGAGGTATGTACGCTAGCGCACGGAACTCACTCGCCGGGAAGTGCAGACTGCTCATTGGAACTTGGCTCTTGTCTGCCTGAAAGGCGCAATCATGGAACGACAAATCAGTTGTCTTGTGTGCGTGACTGCGGAGTGCTCAACTTAGGTCGTTTTCGCCGAAATGGGTCTTCCCAGTTTCTTCACCGGGATCGGGTGTGCGACGCAGACCCGCGTTCCGATATCTGTAGGGAGTGCGCGGTGATGAAGTTGGACTTTCCGAACCCAAGCCGCAGCTTCGACGAGAGTGGCGAGCGCATACGCTTCTGGGGCTATGACCGCACGATTGAGGTTTGTTTCTTTGTGGAATGCGAAGCACTCAAGAGGTTATCCCCCAACCTGGGGGCATCGGAGACTGGATACCTCGAGGCATTCGATCAAGCATGCAGCCGGATTCATGAGGTTGCCGACGAGGTCTATGTTCGCGGTGGTCGTGGTAAGGGTGCTTATGCTTACGTGCTGTCGGCGGCAGACTTCTGAAACGTTCGTACCCTGGGTACCGGCCAACGCCGACAAAGCAGCCGCATAGACAGCGCTGCGCTCAGCGCGCCAGTAATGGTGTTTGCAGGCTGCCCTCTCGCAAAGACTGGACCAGTGTGTTCGGCACCGATAAGCATTTTCTAAGACGCGTCAAAGCGCGTTTCCATGACTCGCGCAGGTAGCGGCGATGAATTTGCGCGCTTGCAGCGAAGTTATGGGCTCTGTCGCCGGCGAGGAGCAATCTCGGCCTGTCGGCGGAAGAATTAGGTGCGGGGCGCGTCATCTGTTGGTTCGCGCCCGATCGTGTATCGCCGTCCACAATACAAAAGGAAAAACTGCTTGAGTCGACCGTGGAAGACTGCCAACTCGAATCTGTTCAGGCTTTGGCGATGGATTGACCTGCGTCTGACAAGGTCCCGCTCTGGCCTAAACGGCGCGCCTGGGCAGTCGTTTACCGACGAGCCGCCGCTGCGCGCAGAGTTGTTCAGTAGCGAGCAGATGGAGCAACACGGCCTATACCTCGCGTCGGCCCACCGCTTGACGCCGGGACGCGTCCCCGAACGGTTGCTGACGCGGCTAGCAGCGAACGAGGGCCTGCTGACCCGGACTCGCGACCGGCTGACGACGGCGGTGGCGGCGAAGCACCGTATCACCCCCGCCGGGGAATGGCTGCTCGATAACTTCTATCTTGTCGAAGAGCAGATTTGCACGGCCAGGCGCCACCTGCCCAAGGGCTACAGTCGGGAACTGCCAAGTCTGGCCAACGGCGCTTCGGCCCAGCTACCGCGAGTTTATGACATCGCGCTGGAGACCATCGCCCACGGTGACGGGCGGGTGGAGACGGACAGTCTCAGTCGTTTTCTCGGGGCCTACCAGACGGTCACGCCGCTCCGACTGGGCGAGTTGTGGGCCATCCCCATCATGCTGCGCCTCGCGCTGATCGAGAATCTGCGCCGCGTTGCCATACGGATTGCCGCCGGCAGTGCGGACCGCGACCTGGCCGTCGCCTGGGCCAGTCGGCTGACGGAGATGGCCCGTCAGGATCCGAAGAGCCTGATCCTGGTGATCGCCGACATGGCGCGATCGCATCCTCCCCTGACCACCCCGTTCGTGTCGGAACTGGCGCGCCGCCTGCAGGGACAGGGGCCAGCGCTGGCCCTGCCCTTGACCTGGATCGAACAGCAGTTGGCCGAGTCAGGCCTGAGCATCGAGCAGCTCGTGCGCTCCGGCAACCAGCAGCAGGCCGCCGATCAGGTCTCCATCAGCAATAGCATCGGCAGTCTTCGCCAGCTTGGCACGATCGACTGGCGCGCGTTCGTCGAGAGCATGAGCCTGGTCGAACGAACCCTGCGTACGGACCCGGGTGGGGCCCACGCCGCAATGGACTTCGCCAGCCGTGACCGCTACCGCCATGTCATCGAGGAAGTGGCGAAGGCCAGCGGGCTGGCGGAGGAGGTTGTGGCGGGGCAAGCCATCGAGCTGGCGCGGACGGGCGCGGCCCGGCACGGTGACGGTGACAGGGCGGCGCATGTGGGCTACTACCTGGTCGACCGGGGCCGCGCCGTGTTGGAAGCCGTCACGCGGGTGCGCCTTTCCCCGTTCGCGGCGCTGCAGCGCGCGGTGAGCCGGTCTCCGTTGCTGCTGTATCTGGGCACGATCACCCTGATCACCGTGCTCCTCGCCACAGGCCTGCTGGCAGAGGCGCGTGCCGATGGTGCGGCTGACTGGGCACTAGCGCCGCTGGGCGTTCTTGCGCTGCTGGCCACCAGCCAACTCGCGGTGGCGTTGGTGAACTGGCTGGCCACCCTGCTGGCGTCACCGCATCCGCTGCCGCGCATGGACTTCTCCGCGGGTATCCCGCCAGCGTCGCGCGCCCTGGTGGTGATCCCGACCATGCTCAACAGCCGGCGCAACGTCGAGAACCTGGTCGAGGCGCTGGAAGTCAGGTTCCTGGCCAATCGCGATGCGAACCTGCACTTCGGCCTGTTGACCGACTTTGCCGACGCGGCCGAGGAAACGCTGGCCAAGGACACGCCGCTGCTGGCGTTTGCTCGGGAGAGGATCGAGGCCCTGAATGCGCAATACGCCGGCGGCGGCAAGGATGTCTTTTTCCTGTTCCATCGCCCGCGCCGCTGGAATCCACATGACCGGGTCTGGATGGGGTACGAGCGCAAGCGCGGCAAGCTGGCGGACCTGAATCGGCTGTTGCGCGAGGGCACGCACGACGGGTTTTCTCTTGTCGTCGGGGCGACCGCGGTGCTGGCCGGTGTGAAATACGTGATCACCCTGGATACGGACACGCAGCTGCCACGCGACGCCGCGCGCCAGTTTGTCGGCACCATGGCGCACCCGCTGAATCGTCCGGTCTACGACGCGGCCCTGCAGCGGGTCCGCGCGGGCTACGGCATTCTGCAACCACGGGTCAGCGTGAGCCTGCCCGGTGCCAGCCAGTCGCGCTATGCGCGCCTGCTGGGCGGCGAGCCGGGCATCGACCCCT
>JASFVZ010000411.1:0-3239 GCA_050049565.1 Chromatiaceae bacterium
CAAACGGGTGACCCGGTTCAAAGACCGGGTAAGGGCGTTGATCGGCAGGCCCGAGCTGGCGGAGTACTACCGCCTGGTGAGTGAACTGGAGCAAGAGGACGATATCGATGCGCTGCAGATCGCGGCGGCGCTGGCGCGGTTGGCGCAGGGCGATGAGCCGCTACTGCTCGATGCAAGGCCGGAGGCGGCGCAGGAGACACGGCCGGGAAGACCCCCAAAGCCCCGGCCCGGGCGCCAGGGTGCTGCCCGCCATGCCGGCAAGTCGCTCGCTACCGAGCCACTGCCGCTGAAGGACTATCCTGATCTGGAGATGGTGCGTTATCGGGTCGCAGTCGGTTACCGGGACGGCGTGAAGCCCGGCAATATCGTCGGTGCGATCGCCAACGAGGCCGCTATCGAAAGCCGCTATATCGGGCATATCGAGATCTTCGATGACTTCTCGACGGTTGATCTGCCGGCCGGTATGCCGAAACCCGTGATGCGGGATCTGCAGAAGGCCTGGGTCTGTCAGCGTCAGCTGGCGATCGAGCCGGTCGCCGGTCCCCGGGCAAAACAGCGGCCGTCGCCTGCCGGGGAGCGCCGACCGGGCGACATCAAGCCGGCGCGCCGCTCGGCGAAGGTCGCCGCGGCGGCAAAGCCGGCGGGTAACGCACCGATGAAGGTCAGGCGACCGCCGAAAAACAGGAAACGATAGACTGCGGGGAAAATTCGGCCTGGGCGGTGCTGGCGGACCCTCGATTGAGCCGCCGGTGTTGCCTCGAAGAACCCGTCGCCGGGGCCCGGTCGGCGGTGTGCCGGTGATCTCGACCTGCTGTTCGACGGGCGGTGGAATAACCGCCTGGTGAAGGAGGAGCGCTATGACCGTTCGTTGGTGGTTGGTCCTGATGGCCGTCCTGCTGGCTGTGCCGGCTGCGGCCGGCAACAAGGACTATCGCTCACCCGAGAAGGTCGCCGGTGCCGAGACCATCGATGTGCTCGATGCCGAACGCCTGCACGAGGCCGGCGTGGTGTTCGTCGATGTCCGCGCGCCGCGGCTGCACAAGCGCCAGCACATCCCCGGCTCGGTCCACCTGGATCTGAATAGTCGCTTCACGGCCGAGGAGCTGGCCAAGGTGGTCGACAAGGACCAGCCGTTTGTCCTGTATTGCAGCGGGGTCACCTGCACCCGGAGTTTTCGGGCCGCGGCCCGCGCGGTACGTTGGGGCTATACCGGGGTCAAGTACTTCCGCGGCGGTGTGGTCGACTGGCGCGATGCCGGCCTGCCACTGACCAAGGCCAGTTCCTGAATGCTGTGCCTGCGCGTTCAGCCGGCGGCCTGCCGTCGCGCCAGGTAGCGGTCGAGCGCGTTTGCGAACTGCTGGCGGTCGGTCGCAGACAGGGGCGGCGGTCCGCCGCTCGTCAGGCCGCTGCCGCGTAGGGTATCGAGCAGATCACGCATCGCAAGCCGCTCGCGAATGTTGTCCGGTGTGAAGCACTCGCCGCGCGGGCTGATCACCTCGGCCTGCTTCTCGATCGCCTCGGCCGCCAGCGGTATATCGGCGGTGACGACCAGGTCGCCGCGCTCGGCCTGGCGCACGATCTCCTTGTCGGCGGCATCGAAGCCCGCGGCAACCAGCTGTTGCCGGACGAAGCGCGACCGCGGCACGTTCAGCGCGCGGTTGGCCACCAGCACGACGGCGATCCCGCAGCGGTCGGCGGCGCGGACCAGGATGTCGCGAATCACCGTCGGGCAGGCGTCGGCATCGACCCAGATAGACATCGACGTCGTCCTCGTGTGGCGGCGGGCAGTCAGCCGCCCACTACAGGCCGCAAAAAGAAAACCCCGCACGCAGAGTGCGGGGAAAAAAAAGGAGGAGATGCAAATCTTGGCAAGCCCGATAACGGTCTCACGTTGAATGCACGGTTAAAGTCTGCGCCGTGCGGCACGCCTTGGCATTGCGAATCCGCAAATCCGCGCGAACAAGAGTCAGGAACTGCCGCTGCGGTCGCGAGGGTCATTCGAACTCCATCGCGCGAAACACCAGGCTGGCATTCAACCGCGCGAGTTCGTCGAAGGTGTCGAGGTGACGGTAGGCCGACTGGTCGATCTTGTGAATATCGGCGAGGGTGCCGCCGTCGTCGAGCAATTGCGCGATCTGGCGCCGCAGGTCGACCAGGTAATCGCGTGTATAGCGCGTGACCACGTCCATGGTGGTTGGATCGCCGTGCCCCGGGATCACGATCTCCGCCCCCAGTCCGGCAAACGTCTCCCATGTCTCGAGCCAGGCCGCGGTATCCGTATCCTCGAACACCGGCAGCAGGCGCTGGTGAAAGGCGATATCCCCGGCGATCACCAACCTCTGGTCGGGTAACCAGACCGAAATGTCGCCCGGACTGTGCGCCGGACCCAGGTGAAGCAGTTCGATGCGCGTCCCGCCGAGGTCGAGAATGCGGCGGTCTTCGAAGGTCTCGTCGGGCAGTGCCAGGCGCGTGCCCATGCCCTTGTCCCTCGAGCGTCGCAGTACCCGGTCCAGTATCAGCTCGCCATCGGCGCGCAACACCGTATCGGCGTCTGCATGGGCGATGATGGTCGCACCCTGTTCCTTCCAGTAGGCCGATCCCATCGCCGCATGGCCCTGTCCGTTTTCCAGTACGACGTAACGGACCGGTTGGTCGGTGATCCTGCGGATCTCTTCATGGAGCGCGCGTGCCAGCAGATAGTTGTCGCCGGCGTTGATCACCACGACCCCCTGCCCGGTCACGATGAATGACAGATTGTTGTTGTGTCCGCTGTTGGCATAACTCGGCGGCTCAGTGGCGCCGATAGCGGAGTAGACGCCCTCGGCGACCCGTTGCGGCTTGCGGAACAGCATCGAATCCAGGGCCAGATCAGGCGCCTCGACCGGCAGATCGAGATCGCGCCAGGCGAAGAAGCCGTCGGGATAGTTCTTGACGTCTTTGTACCCCAGTGCCGTCAGGGTCTCGGCTGCCAGGGGGCTGCGTTCATTGCGTCCGCAGTAGACGACGATCGGCGTGGCCTTGTCCGGTACCAGCTCGGCGATCCGAAACTCCAGCCACCCACGGGGTACGTTATAGGTCCTGGGCGCATCAATCATGCCGCCGAGCAGCAGGATCTCTTCGGCGGTCCGGACATCGATCATCACGGTGTCCGGCCGTTCCGCCAGCTGTTGCTCCAGGGCTGCCGTATCGATATTGGTGACGCTCGACCGCGACCGTTCCAGCAGCGTGACGGCGTCGAC
>JASFVZ010000412.1:0-3237 GCA_050049565.1 Chromatiaceae bacterium
AGGCTTACTTCGTCGACGCCCCCGACGTTGGCCATCTCAAGGTGTCCTTCTTCGGGCCTTTCTACGGCAGCTACGCGGTGTTCGAACTGGAGCGTAACCATTACGGCTACGCGTTCGTCAGTGGCTACGATACCGACTATCTCTGGCTGCTCGCGCGAGAGCCGGCCGTGAGTGATACGGTGCTGGCCCGATTCAAGGAGACAGCGTCCGGACTGGGCTTCGATACGAATGCGCTGATTCTCGTCGCGCACGATTGATCCCGAGCCCGGCGACGGGCCGGTCTTTTTACCTTATAGTCGACACAGTGCCGGGCCGCGCGAGGTTCCCTCCTGGCCGGGGTCCGGCAGTCGTTTCACACTGGAACCACCGACATGCCGCCGCCGGACGACACTGGGCCCAAGACCCTGACCAGCCAACAACGGGCATCGGGCTTCAGCGGCGCCAATGCCGAGTACATCGATCAGCTCTACGAGGTCTTCCGCGAATCCCCGGACAGCGTGTCGGCCGAGTGGCGCAGTTTCTTCTACGGCTTCGAGCACGGCGCGGCCGAAACGGGCGCGGTCCAGCCCGCCGTCCCGAATACGCCGCAGTCGACGGCTGCTTCGGCGCCGGGGATCGAACGACTGATCCAGGCCTACCGCCTGCTGGGGCACCTGTTCGCCGATATCGACCCGTTGCGGCTGGGTGAACGGCAACGACCGAAGGAGCTGGTGCCGGCGTACTACGGGCTGGATAACACGGACATGCGGCAGAAGGTCAGCGTGGTGTCGATCGACGCCGATCATGCACTGCCGGTCGACGAGATCATCGATACGCTCGAGCGTGTGTACTGCGGCAGCGTGGCCAGCGAACACATGCACCTGACGGCGTCCGACGAAAGGCGCTGGATCGAGCGGCGGCTGGAATCGACCCGCGGCCTATGGGCGGACCAGCTCAGCGATACAGTCCGCATCGACGTGCTGCGCGACCTGACGGCCGCGGAAGGGCTCGAGCAGTACCTGCACCGACGCTACGTCGGCCAGAAACGTTTCTCGCTGGAAGGCGGCGATTCACTGATCCCGCTGCTCGACGAGGTCGTGCAGCGCGGTGGGGAATACGGCGCGACGGACATCGTGATCGGCATGGCGCATCGCGGCCGATTGAACGTACTGGTCAACTTGCTCGGCAAGGCGCCGAGCGAGCTGTTCTCAGAGTTCGAAGGCGCAGGTGCCAGCGACGTCCGCGAAGGGTCGGGCGATGTGAAGTATCACCAGGGCTTCTATTCGGACATTCGGACCCCCGGCGGCCCCGTGCACCTGTCACTGGCGTTCAATCCCTCGCATCTCGAGGTCGTCGCGCCGGTGATCCAGGGCGGGTGCCGGGCGCGCCAGGACCGGCAGACCGATGCCGACGATCCGACCGATCGGGTGATTCCGGTCATCGTACACGGCGATGCCGCGTTCATCGGCCAGGGCGTGGTGACCGAGACCCTCAACCTCTCGAAGACGCCGGCCTATGGTACGGGCGGCACGGTGCACGTCGTCGTCAATAACCAGATCGGCTTCACCACCAGCCATCCGCAGGAAGCCCGCTCGACGCTTTACTGCACCGAGGTGGCGAAGCTCATCCAGGCGCCGATCTTCCATGTCAACGCCGACGACCCGGATGCCGTGCTGTTCATCACGCGGCTCGCACTCGACTATCGCATGACTTTCCACAACGACGTCGTGATCGACCTCGTCTGCTATCGCCGCCAGGGTCACAACGAAGCCGACGAGCCGATGATGACACAGCCCGAGATGTACCGGCGCATCCGCGAGTTGCCGACGACCCGTGCACTGTATGCGCAGCGCCTGGTCGACGACGGGGTCGTGACGCCGGATGGCGTGGAGGCGATTCGCGACGAGTATCGGGCCGCGTTGGAGCACGGCAAAGTCGTGGTGCGTGAGTTCCTGCAGGGTTCGCGCAGCGGCTACGAGGCGCACTGGGAGCAGTACCTGAACGCCCGCCCCGGCGAGGTCGTCGATACCCAGGTCCCGCTCGACCGGCTCGTCTCCCTGGGGCGCAAGGCACTGGCCTTGCCCGAAGGGTTCAGCCTGCAGCGTGGCGTTGCCCGCGTGATCGCCGAACGCGAGCGCATGCTCAAGGGCGAGGTCAAGCTCGACTGGGGTATGGCGGAGACGCTCGCCTATGCCAGCCTGCTGGACGAGGGTTTCGGGATCAGGGTCTCCGGGCAGGACTCGGTGCGCGGCACTTTCGCCCACCGCCACGCGGCATTTCATGATCAGGAGACGTTCGAGCGCTATGTGCCGTTGACCGCGCTGTCGCACGATCAACCACGCTTCGAGGTCATCAACTCGATTCTCTCGGAATACGCGGTGCTCGGATTCGAGTACGGGTACGCGACCTCGATGCCGAATACCCTGGTGATCTGGGAGGGGCAGTTCGGTGATTTCGCCAACGGTGCCCAGGTGGTCATCGACCAGTTCATCGCCAGCGGTTTCCTGAAATGGGGCCGGCTCTGCCAGCTGACGCTGTTCCTGCCGCATGGTTTCGAGGGCCAGGGGCCGGAGCACTCGTCCGCGCGGCTCGAGCGCTACCTGCAGTTGTGCGCCGAGCTGAACATGCGGGTCTGGGTACCGACGACGCCCGCGCAGTTCTTCCACCTGTTGCGCGACCAGATGAAAAGGCGTTTCCGGCGGCCGTTGATCGTCATGACGCCAAAGAGCCTGCTAAGGCATCCGCTCTCCAAGTCCGAGTTGGATGCGCTGGTCAATGGCGGTCTGGCCCCTGTCCAACCGGAGATCGACAGGCTCCCGGCGGACCAGGTGCGGCGGGTCGTGCTCTGTAGCGGCAAGGTCTATTTCGATCTGCTTGCCGAGCGCCGCCAGCGCGAGATCAGGGACATCGCCATCCTGCGTATCGAGCAGCTCTATCCGTTTCCGCGTCGTCGACTGAGTCGCCTGCTGGCCGACTATGCACAGGCCGACGAGCTGGTGTGGTGCCAGGAGGAACCGAGAAACCAGGGCGCCTGGTACCAGATCCAGCACCATCTGCGGGTGCTGACCCGGTCAGATCAATCGCTCGGCTATGCGGGGCGCGCACCTTCGGCGTCGCCCGCCTGCGGCAGTGCCGACTTGCATCGGCAGCAGCAACTGGCGTTGGTCGACACGGCGCTGGCGGTCGAACGCGTCGACGATCCCGGGGAACGTCTGGAGGATACCGACGAGCACCATCTGAGCTGATATGCGCTCAATT
>JASFVZ010000413.1:0-3229 GCA_050049565.1 Chromatiaceae bacterium
GGCCTGGGCCTCGATATGTACGCCCGTGCAACCAGCCCGCTACGGCGCTACGCCGACCTGGTCGTGCATCAACAACTCCGCGCGGCGGCGGTCGGACAGGAGACCGCGAACGCCGACGCGGTACTGCGACGCATCGCGGGGATCGAATCGGCAGGTGCGATAATCCGCAAGACCGAGCGCCAGTCGAATCTGCATTGGAAACTGGTCTTTCTCAGCCAGAATCCCGGTTGGCGAGGTGAAGCGGTCGTGGTGGCGCTGGAAGAACGCAAGGCGGTGGTCATCGTGCCGGAGCTGGCGATGGAGACCCGTATCAGGCTGTCGCCCGACATGACCTTGGGTCAGTCGTTGGTGCTGGCGGTGCGCGAGGTTGACCTGCCGGGGCAGGTCGCCTATTTCCAGGTCGCATAGAATCGCGCGATGTTCAGGGCGTTGAGAATCATGCGACTCAAAGCCCATCAGGAGATCGATGACGCAGGATTGGGCGTCATCGAGGCTGCCGCGACCGGCTCGGCCGCCCTGTACCGCGTGATCACATATCCGGTTGATTAGGGAGATAGCGTCAGAATGAGCGGGACCAAGCGGTCGTCGGGGGCCAACAAACCCTCTGAAGACTTCGCGGCATATTGCGAGGCGGAATTCGAGCGCCGGCGAAACATGGACGAGCCGTTCGACGAGCGTCTGTATCACAAGGCAAAGGACCTGGTACTCACGCGCTTGATCCAACTCGAGGAGGAGCGCGAGTCGTGATCATTCATCGGATCCGCGCCACCAACGTCCTCAAGTACGCCAAGCTCTCGATCGATCTTGCCGAGCGCGGTCTGATCGGCATCAGTGGGGCCAACGAATCGGGCAAGAGCACGATCGGCGAGACCGTGTGCTTCGCGTTGTTCGGCCGGACGTTCTCGATAGCGCCCGAGGAGCTCGACCGGATCGTGCGTTGGGGTGAGGAGGAATGCTCCGTCCTGCTCGATTTTTCGGTCGGCGAGCGACGGTATCTCCTGTCGCGCACGCTCGACCGCGACGGCAAACACAGCGCCAAGCTCAGTCGCCCTGGGAACGAGCAGAAGCCGATCGCACGTGGTGTTCAACAGGTCGGTGAACGGCTGCTCGCAATACTGGGATTCGCGTACGACGAGTTCGTCGAGTCGTTCTACCTCGCGCAACGGGAGATCACGACGCCGCACCCGCATAGCCATGCGGTGAAGCTGATGGCCGGTGTCGCGCCGCTCGAGTCGGTCAGCCGGGCGCTGGACGCGGAGATCGTCGAACGTCGCGAGGTGATCGAAGAGATCAGTACCGAATGGGAGGCGGTCGACCTCGACATCAAAGCGCTCGGTATTGAGCAGGGGCATCTGCGTCGTCTCGAGGAGTCACAGCAGGGAAAGAAAGAGCAGGCGGCGCTGGTCGGGAGAATGATCGATGGGATCGAGAGAGCGCGTTATCTGCATGCCGAAAACACCCGAAAGATTCACGAGCTTGGGAGCGCCAGCCGCCGAATCGGCCTGTTCCGCGTGTTGAGTATCGTCTTGGCAGTCGTTTTCTTTGGCAGCTGGCTGCTGTTCGCATTTGCGGCCGAGACGACGGTCGCCGATTCGTTGGAGTGGCTGCTGACCAGTCTCTTCCCGCAATGGCAGCAAAGCGATGCCGCGCTGCTCGGCTACACGGGTGTGGGTTTCGGCGCCTTGTTCGTCGTGCTGTTGATCTTTACGGGCATGATGCAGAGACGTGCGGCCCGATTGCGCGACCAAATGCACCAGTTGACCGAGGCACTCGGGCAGGCGCAGCAGATCGAGATCGATTCGATCGATGAGCCGGGCGCCGGGGACGGTCAGGGTTCGGATGAGCCGGCTCACCTCGAACCGGGCCGGCCCGGACACCAGGAGTACGCGATGCTGCGCAAGCTGATCTTGCAGGGCGAGGCCACGACCGCGCTAGTGAGCGAATTCTGTGGTCGCGAAGTCGGCTGGTTGGGCCGCGTCGAGGCGGGGCTGAAGGAGCAGATACAGGCGCAAGATGAGGCAATTCAAGACGAACAAGGTCGCCTGAAGGAGGCTGCGAATTTCGCAGAGGTGTTGCGCGCGCTCTCTGCCAAGCGCGAGGAACTCACCGAGCGGATCGCCGACCGCCGACGTGGAATCGAGCTGTTGGACGGAGCGATGGCCGAACTGTCGAGCCGCTTCAATCGCGACGTCAAAGTGCTGGTCGGCCGTCTTCTGCCGCTGTTCACCGACGGACGCTACGAGCACCTGCAGATCGATGAGGACCTCAAGGTGCGCGTATTTTCGAGCGACAAGCGCGACTTCATGGACCTCGAGGAGGTGTCGAGCGGTACACAACGCCAGATCATGCTGGCGCTGCGCCTCGCCCTGTCGAAGAAGCTGCTGGACCGGACTGTGAAAGGGCGGCAGTTCGCCTTCCTCGATGAACCCTTTGCGTTCTTCGATGAAGGGCGCACCCGAACGGCTTTGCGCGCGCTTGCAGACCTCGGCGGCGATATCAGCCAGGTCTGGATAGTCGCCCAGGATTTCCCGGAGAACTGTGAAGTGGCGTTCGACACCATCATCACCTGCGAACGGGAGAGCCGTACCTTGTCGGTGACGACTTGAGGTAGAATCGTCGCACCCGAATGGCAGAAGATCAGCCACGAGGTTCAGATAGGAGAGGTGGCTGAGTGGTTGAAAGCGCACGATTCGAAATCGTGTAACGGCTGATACCCGTTCGAGGGTTCGAATCCCTCCCTCTCCGCCAAAAATATCTAAAAAGGATGTACCACAGGCGTTTAGCTTCCCAGCATCGCGCCCGCTCCACTCCACGTTCTGGCGGCGGTTGAAACGCCCGTTCGGCAATAGCACGCTTTTCATTAAGCGCTTTTTTCGCCTTGAGCGAGTGCTTTCTTCATCGTGTCGGCAGGTGAACTGACGCCACTTGTGATTCAGAGCTAATTGCTTGCGGGGGAGCGCGTCTCCGATACGCGCGAAGTGCTTGAGCTCATCGGTTGGGCATTGCCATTGTAGGCGACCCGTCAAGATCGAAGGTGCAATGGTCCGGATTCAACACGAAGCCACCCGGCAGCGTTTGCTGATGCTGGGTGTCACGATGCTTAGCAGCGGACGTTTTGCTGCGGACAGGTCCCGACGCGAAGCTGCCGTCAAACCACCGCCAATGCACGCCAGTCACGTGACCATATTGAAACGGCAGAAAACCAACACATAGCCGACAATACAAAACT
>JASFVZ010000414.1:0-3228 GCA_050049565.1 Chromatiaceae bacterium
GCTGCTGATGATGTCGGGCATGGACCGCTACTACCAGATCGTGCGCTGCTTCCGAGACGAGGATCTGCGTGCCGATCGGCAGCCGGAATTCACCCAGCTCGATCTCGAGATGTCGTTCATGTCCGAGGACGAGATCATGACATTGATGGAGGGCATGATCCGCGACCTGTTCGACAAGGTGCTGGGCCTGTCGTTGCCCGATCCCTTCCCGCGAATGACCTATGCGGAGGCCATCCAGCGCTTCGGCTCCGACCGCCCCGACCTGCGCTGTCCACTTGAACTGGTCGACGTGGCCGATTTGATGGCCGACGTCGAGTTCAAGGTCTTTGCCGGGCCGGCCAAGGATCCAAAGGGCCGCGTGGCGGCGTTGCGGGTACCCAACGGCGTCAACATCAGCCGTAAGGACATCGACGACTACACGAAGTTCGTCGGTATCTATGGCGCCAAGGGTCTCGCCTATATCAAGGTCAATGACCGCGCGGCGGGTCGCGACGGCCTGCAGTCACCGATCCTGAAGTTCCTGCCGGACGCCGCGGTCGACGGTATCCTCGCGCGCACCGGTGCCGAAACCGGCGATCTGATCTTCTTCGGTGCAGACCGCGCGCTCATCGTCAACGAGGCGCTGGGTGCCTTGCGCGTGAAACTCGGTCACGACCTGGGCCTGATGTCCGATCAGTGGCATCCGCTGTGGGTGGTCGATTTTCCGATGTTCGAGTGGGACGACGGCGAGGAGCGTTGGCAGGCACTGCATCATCCGTTCACTGCGCCGAAGGCCGAGCAGCTCGACACGCTCGCCAGCTCGCCCGGCGAATGCCTGTCCCGGGCGTACGACATGGTGATCAACGGAACCGAGGTCGGCGGTGGCTCGATCCGTATCCACCAGCAGACGGTGCAGAACCAGGTCTTTCACCTGCTCGGCATCGATGAGGCCGAAGCCCGCGAGAAGTTCGGCTTCCTGCTCACTGCGCTGAAATACGGCTGTCCGCCGCATGGTGGCCTGGCGTTCGGGCTCGATCGGCTGGTCATGTTGATGAGCGGGGCCTCGTCGATTCGTGATGTCATGGCCTTCCCGAAGACCCAGAGCGCCAGCTGCCTGCTGACCGAGGCCCCATCGGAAGTCTCGCAGGGGCAGCTGCGCGAGTTGCACCTGCGGGTGCGCAAACCGCAGCAGGCCGAGGCGAAACAAGCGAACGACAGCTGAAGCGGTGTCGGGGGCGCGTCCCTATAAGCGTCCGGAGTCGGTCCTGGTCCTGGTCTGCACGCGGGCCGGCGAGGTCCTGCTGATGGAGCGGGTCAGGCCGCGCGGCTTCTGGCAGTCGGTCACCGGATCCCTGGAATGGGGTGAGGCCCCGGCAGCCGCGGCACGCCGCGAGCTGTACGAGGAAACCGGCCTGCGTTCGGCCGGCCGCTTCATCGACCTGGGAGAGGGCGCGGTCTTCCCGATCAAACCGCCCTGGCGAGCGCGCTATCAGGCCGGGGTGCGCCTGAATCGCGAACGCTGGTTCGTGTGTGAACTGGCCGGCCGGCGATCGATCCGGCTCAACCGGGCGGAACACCGTCAGTTCCGCTGGCTGCCCGCGGCGCTGGCCGCGCAGCGCGCCACCTCCTGGACCAACCGTGCCGTCATCCGGAGATGGCTGCAGACCGGGTCGGCAAGCCTCGCTGACTACCCTGCGGCCTGACCCGTCACTTCACGCTCTCCGCTGGAAAGAGCCGGCTATCAGGCGTGTTCTACCGACGGGTTGGGAATGCGATCGGGCTGCGGCCGCCGGCTGGATATCCGGGGGATCAGCCGGTCTATCGACCGCTGAGAACCTCGGCCGCCTCGCGGCAGAGGCTGCGAAACTGTACGTAGCCGCTGTCGCTGAGACCGGGACCGTCCGCGTAGAACAGTCCCAGCGGTTTGTCGCCCACATAGATCGACATCATGAAAGCGCCTTCGGGCCCGAAGACCGCGCGCAGGTCGCGGGACAGATAGGCCTGGTACTTGCGCGCGTTGCCCCGGTGCAACCAGACGCTCTGTGGCTTGGTCATCAACAGGCTGAACAGGTTGCGCTCGTCCATCCTGACCTCGAGGCGTCGGAGCGCATCCTCCGCCGCACCACCGAGCGTGATGCGGCACTTCAGGTATCGGCGCTCGCGCTCGATCATTGCGAACATCACCCGCGTGGCGCCGGATTCCCGGCGGATGCGTCGCATGACCCCCGCCACGGTCTCATGCAGGTCCGGCTTCCCGGATGGCGGTGGCTCAGGGGGCGGCCGGTTGCGCCAGGCACCGAACTCCGGCACCGGACCTGCATGCCCGTCATCGATTTCGTCGTCGCCATCGATCAGAAGAAGCTCGAAGACCGGCAACGGGTAGTCGAACCCCTGCAGGCGCCGGGCCGCCTCGACGGTCTCCCGGTGCAGCCAGGCGATCGCGGCATCTTCGTCACCGTCGAGATACTCTGCGAGGATCACGCTGACCATCGCCAGCGTCTCGCCGTGCCAGCCGGCGGAGGTCGTCTGCGCCAGGCTGTCGGCCAGCTTGACCAGCTGTGGGCGTGGGTTGAAATCGTCCCAGTCGCCGAGCGACTGGCGTGCCAGGGCCGGCAGCGACCAGGCCTCGGCGAGACGCTGGTTGGCATCCTCGACCGGCTCGCCGAGTTCGGCGCTGAAGGCCATCTCGAAGTCGACGCCGTCGCGCACCGCGTAGGTCGCACGCTGCGCCGATTCCGGTGCCGCCGTCCAGAGTGCGATAACCGCCGGGTGGTGCAGCAGCGCCGCGGTGGGCACCTCGTGGTTCTGGCCGACACCCGCGTGCTCGGCAAGCGCATTCGCGTAGTGCGCCGCGTGCGCTGCCTGGCTGTACGCAAAGTTTGCGCCCTCATGGAGTCGGCCGCCTTGCGGCCGCGTCAATCTGGGGATCGACTGAATCACCTCGCGTAGCGGATCCACCCCGATCAGCGAGATCGCATGAGCGGCGTCGCTGACCGTGTCGCAGGCGCCCGGACGCAGCCGACCGAGGGTTCTGAATACGGCGATCGCAGCGGCCGGATCATTGAGTAGCAGGTGCTGCAGCTGGGGGGTGCGCGTGGCCCGCAACCCGAGCAGCCGATCCAGTTCGACCGCGGTCACCGGCATGATCGGTGGAATGGCGTCGACCAGTCGTGGATTCGGACCTTTCATCGTCGCCAATGATAAGGATTCTCGAGGGCGGTCGGCCATCCGGATCGGACACATCGATCG
>JASFVZ010000415.1:0-3219 GCA_050049565.1 Chromatiaceae bacterium
GCGGCAACCACGGCTTCGGCGGCGCGGGCCTGCTGGCCGCAACCGCCGCGCTGCGCGGGGGGGCAGGGCTGGTCAGCCTGGCCACCCGGCCGGCCCATGTCGGCGCGGCCCTGGCGCGCCAGCCCGAAATCATGGCGCACGGTATCGAGGAGCCGGCCGCGCTCGCCGCGCTGCTGCGCCGGGCCTCGGTCGTCGTGATCGGGCCGGGCCTGGGTCGCGACGGCTGGGCGCAGTCCCTGTTCGATGCGTCGGTCGCGGCGGATCGGCCCTGTGTGGTCGACGCCGATGCCCTGCATCTGCTCGCCGCGGCACCACGCCGCGGCGACCGTTGGATCCTGACACCGCATCCCGGAGAGGCCGCCGCGCTGCTCGGTATGCGCACGGCAGAGATCTCGGCGCAACGATTCGATGCGGTCAGGGCCCTGCAACGCCGCTACGGTGGCACGGTGCTGCTGAAGGGCGTCGGCAGCCTGGTCGCGAGCGCGACGGCGGCGCCGCCGGCGCTGTGCAGCGAAGGCAACCCGGGTATGGCCTCCGGCGGGATGGGCGACGCGCTGAGCGGGCTCATCGCCGCGCTGCTCGCCCAGGGCCTGGCGGCGCGGGATGCCGCCGAGTGTGGTGTCTGCCTGCATGCGGCGGCAGGCGACCGCGTCGCTGCCACCGGTCAGCGCGGCATGCTGGCGTCGGATCTGATCGAAGCGGTGCGGCCGCTGGTGAACCCGTGACCGACCGGCGGCGCCTGATCGTGGATGTGCCCGACGAGGCAGCGCAGGTGGCCCTCGGCGTCGATCTGGGCCATGCCTGCGGGACCAACGCGCTGCTGTTTCTGCGCGGTGAACTCGGGGCCGGAAAGACCACGCTGACCCGCGGCCTGCTGCGCGCCGCCGGCCATGCCGGCGCGGTCAAGAGCCCGACCTACACCCTGATCGAGCCCTATGAGCTGCCGACGGGGCGGGTGAACCACCTGGACCTGTACCGGATAGGCGATCCCGGGGAGCTCGAGTACCTGGGGATCGACGAGCTGTTCGAGCGGCCGGCACTGACCCTGGTCGAATGGCCGGAACGCGGGACCGGCTGGCTGCCGACGCCGGACCTGGACATCACGATCGGCTACCACGGCGCCGGGCGACAGGTGGTGCTCGAGGCGGCGAGCCCGGTTGGGAATGCGATCCTGCACAGGCTGCGGGATCACATTCAGTAAGACTCGAGGAACAGGTCTTATCTTTGCGTTTTCAGTAGGAATTTTTAAAATCTTATGCTAGCTTCAGGACATCGGCTCAGGGAATTCCGGACTCTGAACCAAGAATGAAAAAACTGCTTTCGGCCCTGCTGCTGCTCTGCGTCTCGCCTCTGTGGGCCACGCAGATCGACGGCGTGCGTCTCTGGACCGCGCCGGATCACACCCGTCTGGTCTTCGACGCGAGTTCGCCGGCCGAGCACAGTGTGTTCAGTCTGACCGGCCCGGACCGACTCGTGATCGACTTCGAGGCCGCCACGCTCGGCAAGGAATTCGACGCCAAACAGGTCGCCGACCGGCATCTCAAGGGCATGCGCCATGCGGTCCGGCCGGACGGCCGGCTGCGGGTGGTGCTCGACCTCAAGCAGGCGGTGCGCCCCAAGACGTTCCTGCTGAAGCCGAATGCGAGTTACGGGCACAGGTTGGTGGTGGATCTGCACCCGGTCGGGGCCACCCGCCAGCCGCGGGTGGCCAAGACCACCAAGGATATTCAGCGTGCGCGGGACGTCGTGGTCGCGATCGACGCCGGCCATGGCGGCGAGGATCCAGGCGCCAGCGGTTCGAAATACGGCACCAAGGAAAAGACCGTCACGCTGGAGATCGCCAAACGCCTGAAACGGCTGGTCGATGCGCAGCCGGGCATGCGCGCGGAGCTGACCCGCACCGGCGACTATTTCATTGGTCTGCGCAAGCGGATGGCGTTGGCCCGCAAGCACCGCGCCGACCTGTTCGTCTCGATTCACGCCGACGCGTTCCGCGACAAGCGGGTGCGGGGTGCCTCGGTCTATGTCCTGTCGCGACGCGGGGCGTCGAGTGAGGCCGCCCGCTGGCTGGCGGAGAAGGAGAATGCCTCCGATCTGGTCGGCGGGGTCAGCCTGGACGACAAGGACGCGATGCTCCGGTCGGTGTTGATCGATCTGTCGCAGTCGGCGACCCGGCACGCCAGCCTGAGCGCGGCATCACAGGTCTACCAGCAACTGGGTCGGGTCGGCAAGACGCATGGCAGACGGGTGCAGCAGGCCGGCTTCATGGTGCTGAAGTCACCGGATATACCGTCGATGCTGGTCGAGACCGGATTCATCTCCAACCCGGGCGAGGAACGCAACCTGCGCGACCCAGGCTTCCAGGAGCGCATGGCCAAGGCGATCATGCATGGCGTCAGGGCTTATTTCAAAGAGTCGCCGCCGCCCGGCACCCTGCTGGCCGAGCGCCAAACCAAGACCATCAAGCATGTGATCGCCCGCGGTGACACGCTCTCGGAGATCGCCGATCGCTACCAGGTCAGCCTCGCCAGCCTGCGACGCGAGAACCGTATCCGCAGCGACAACCATATCGAGATCGGACAGGTCCTGTTGATCCCGGGCACCTGAGCGCCGGTTCCCCACTGTCTCCGAGGCTGATCCGGCCCACTAGTGGCAGAATGGCGCGATGCTGCCGCAGATCCACGCGCTACCCGAACAACTGGTCAACCAGATCGCCGCCGGTGAGGTCGTCGAACGGCCGGCGTCGGTGGTCAAGGAACTGCTCGAGAACAGCCTCGATGCCGGTGCCCGGCGCATTCGCATCGACGTCGAACAAGGCGGCAGCAAGCTGATCCGGATCACCGATGACGGTCATGGCATCGCCGCTGACGAGTTGGCACTGGCCCTGTCCCGCCATGCCACCAGCAAGCTCGCGGCACTCGCGGACCTGGATCACATCGCCAGCATGGGCTTTCGCGGCGAGGCGCTGCCGGCCATTGCATCGGTCTCGAGATTGACGCTGGCATCGCGCGCGACCGGCGCGGCACAGGCCGCCGAGATCGACACCGGCGACACGACCTGGCGGCCCTCGAGCCTGCCGCGCGGCACCCAGGTGACGGTCCATGACCTGTTCTACAACACCCCGGCCCGGCGCAAGTTCCTGCGTACCGACAAGACCGAATTCGGCCACCTGGAACAGGTCGTCAAGCGCCTCGCTTTGGCGCACCCGTCGGTCGCGTT
>JASFVZ010000416.1:0-3218 GCA_050049565.1 Chromatiaceae bacterium
CAAGGATGTACAAGCGGCACCTGCTGAACGCGATGAAGGCGTCGTATCGGCGAAAGTTCGCCCGGATGCCGTCCCCCCTGGACATCGACCTCGACCGACTCGCTACCTTCTTCGATTTCGACGACGCGGTGACGGCCGCGCTGCACGGCTTCGCCGGCGTCGACGACTACTACGCACGCTGCAGCAGCCGCCAGTTCCTGCCGGCGATCCGCGTACCCACGCTGATCCTGCATGCCAGCGATGATCCCTTCATGTACCCGGAAACGGCACCGGAGGAATGGGAGATCTCCGAGCAGGTCACCCTGGAACTGACATCGCGCGGCGGGCACATCGGCTTCGTCGAGGGTCATGTCCCCTGGCGCACGCGGTACTTCGCCGAACGACGCATCGCCGAGTGGCTGGCCGGCTGAGGACGAACCCGGGTTGCTTTCGATGCACCCGCGGAGCCGTGCGGTCCGGAATCTCCCAACAGACAACTGGGCCCTACATCAGTTGGTAGGGCGTCTCCTGTTCGAGACCGAGCACCTGGGCGCCCATCTTGAGCGCCTGCTCGACGAACTCCTCGAGCCGTCCCCAACGATTGCCGGTCTCCATGGACTCGTCCATCGTCGCGTTGATCAACCGGATGGCATGGCTGCCGGCATCGCGCTGCCCGGGCGGCAGGCGCTCGGCGGCGATGAAGAGCTTTGGTTTCCGCTCACCTTCACGCACGAAGGCAGCGATGTACTGGTAATCGCGCGGATCGGCACTCTCGATCTCGCCGAGGATGGTCACGCTGTAGTCGCCGTATTGATACCGATGCTGCGGAATGGCGGTCTGGATCTTGGGGAACATCGTTGCAACCTCGCTCCCTACTCTTCGACCTGGTCGGCTTCCGCGTACCGCGTGCTGCCAATACGCAGGACCAGAATCGCCACGCACAGCAGCAGTATCGAGCCGGTGAGCGTGATCATGTGGATGTCCGACATCTCCTTGACGTCGATCGCCAGTACGCGCGTCAGCGCCGTCACCGCGATGTAGATCAGGTAGCGCACCGGCAGACGCTTGGTCTTGAAATAGATGCCAACCATGGCACCGAGCTCGAGATAGATGAACAACAGCAGCACGTCCTTGATCTTGGGCCCGCCGAGCTCGATGATATGGAATACTTCCATCCAGGATGCCCAGAGTATCGCGGTGCCAATCACGAACAGGCCGAGCAAGTGAAATGCCTCGAACATCTTGTTCCCGAGCGTGATCAGATTCTTGTCGAGCAGGTAGTTCTTCATGCGATGGCACCCTCCCGAAGCCTCCTGCCGGACAGGCTATCCAAGTTGACAAGCGTGTGCAAAAAGATCCCGTTGACCGTGGCACTACTGACCGTGCCGTTTCTTATCGCTGCGAAACCGGTGGCCGATCCAGTCCTGGCGCTGCGCGAATGTGTCCGGGATGCCGCATCGGCGGCACAGGTCGCCGGCTGTGAAACCCAGGCAACCGCCGCCCTAAGGGTGCGCATCAAGCAGCTCGAGGACGCGATCTTTGCGCAGCTCAATACGAAAGAGCGACTGCTGTTCCAACGCAACATCGATGCCTGGAACCAGTTCCTTCAGGCCGAGGCCGAGATGACGGAGTTCGCGTTCGGAAAGCGCAGTGACGGGCTGGGGGCGCAGCTGCAGCTCGGCGAATCGAACAAGTTGCTGGAGCAAAGGTTCAACCGGTTGCGGGCCTACCTTTCCAGCATCAAACAGTGAGGCACTCTGGGAACGCCCCCCGGTGCACCCGACGGCAAGATCCGGGTTCTTGCCCGTCAAGCTGATGCATCGCGCTAGAATATCGTCTGAAAAAACCTGAGGATCGCCGCGAAATGCCTTACTTCGTCTACCTGGTCGAGTCCATCGCCGACGCCGATCGGAAGAAACTGGAGCACCTCGAGACCTTCGACCAGTTCAAGCAGGCCCGCACGCTGGCCCGCGAAAAACGGGCGGCATTGAAGAGTGCCGGTAGCCCACAGGATTGTCGGCTGATCTTCGCCAAGAACCAGACCGAGGCCGAGAAGCTGCTCAGCGCACCGCGCGAGGAACGCGTGGTCGGCGAAGACTGACCGCCGGATTACGCATCCTGGGTCGCCGACATCAACCGGCCAAGCCGGCCCACCAAAGCCGCAACCAGAGACCGAATTCGGATGAGTAGCCGCGGCTGGCGTGCCGGATGGCGCCATCCGCATCGATGACAAAGGCCGCCGGCACCCCGAACACGCCCCACTGCCGTGCAATCGCCCCGGCCTGATCGGTCACGACCGGGAAGTCGAGACCTTGTTCGGTGAGATAGCCGCGCACGTCGTCGGGCGTGCCGGAGCTGGTCGCGACGGTGATCACCGAATGTCGTTCCGCGAGGCGGTCGATGCCGTCCTCGGCGAAGCGGCAGACCGGGCACCAGTCGGCCCAGAAATACACCAGGACCGGCGCCGGGGTCTCCGACAGCGTCACCGCCGACCCGTCGAGCAGCAGACCAACCAGCGGCGGCGCCTGGTCGCGGACCAGATCACGCGACTGCCACCACTGGACGACGGCAACGACCAGGATCACCAGCGCGATGTCGCGCAGCCAGCCGAGCCACCGCCGTGGCCTGGGTTTCGATTTGCTGTCGTCTGGGGAATTCACCGCGGTCTGACTCGGTCCCACGCCATAATCGAGGCGGCAAGCCCAGCCCCGGCCTCGTTGACCCGGCCTTCTCCGATCAGTTCAGTGCGACCTGGTCGCCCGGCAACTGGTCGTTATAGAACCGAATGACTTTGCGGACGTAATTCTGCGTTTCTGGGTATGGCGGTATGGCATTGCCGTAGCGCATCACCGCATTCTCCCCGGCATTGTAGGCAGCCAGCGCCAGCCTCAGGTCGCTTTCGAAGAGCTCCAGAAGATCGCGCAGATAGGCGACCCCACCCTGGACGTTCTGCTCAGGATCGCTGCGATCGACGACGCCATAACGCTCGGCGGTGGCCGGCATCAGTTGCATCAATCCGACCGCACCCTTCGACGACACGGCGTCCGCCTGATACGCGGACTCGGCCCGGATGACCGCATGGATCAGTTCCGGGCGCAGATCATGAGCGTTCGCAATCCGTTCGATCATCTGTGCGAGGACCGCGCGGCGCCGGTTCATGGCCTTGAGTACATTGCCCGGCCGCGCCGCCGGACGCCCGGTGGTGAAGCCATAGCGCTTCAGCAGGGTCATCCCGCGCA
>JASFVZ010000417.1:0-3213 GCA_050049565.1 Chromatiaceae bacterium
AGGTGCGGCCGCAATGCTAGCCGCCGAAGAAATAAAGGAAGGCTATGAGCGGTTGCGCCAGTACATAAAAGATATTTAGGTGCCGTAGTTCAGAAATCTTCCTCTATGCGTACGGAGTTGAACCCGATGTCCCGGCTCACCTCGGTAGCGTGATCCAAGCTGAGATAGAGGCGTTCTTGCCCGACATGGTCGGTCAATACTGCAGTCCCGCCAGATTTGGTGTGGAGCACTAAGCGCCATCCGTTCCCCTGTTCCGAAGGTTCTGCCGCAGCCTCCACCAGTCTTCCCGCTTCAAATTCCGCCTTGGCATGCATTAGGTCCATCGGCCCTCCCACGCGCACATGCACGTATTCTCGAATCACACTGAAATATTAGTGCACACAGAAGCAAACGTTCGTTGACTCTTCTAAATGGGTCTTGTGCTTGAATCCAGCAATGTTGCGATCTGTAGGCCGGCTGTCCGCTCCTGGCCTGGATCGCCTCTAAGCCGACCCCGGCGTGTAGGACAACCTGACCGTCGAATCTGCGTCCAAGCTTATGTCCGGTAACGGCCGGAAGCGCCAATAGGCAGAATTCGAAATCACAAGGACCGAACGAGAGCGGGACGCACTCATGCCTCCCGCCCCGTGAACTCATAATGAACTCCTCAAGAAACCGAGGATTACAGGCCCATACAATTGGCGTAATAGGTGACGGTCGCAGGCCAGTCAGAGAAGATCCCCTTGACGCCCACGTCCTGCGCCAGCACGTCAATCAGTTCATAGTAGACGCCATCATTGTCGGTCACATTGGCGATGGACTGGAAATACCAGCCGCCACCATTGGCCAGCGGGCCGGACCGTTCAATTGTCCAGGTAATGATATTGAGCCCAGCAGCCGAGGCTTCTTTGGCCCAAAGCGAGGGCACGATCTTGTCGTTTTCAACGGTCACAAGCATCCAGGTCGGTGGCGCGATGAACTTCACGCCCATCTCCGCATAGGCTGACATCGGCTTGGGCCATGTATCGGCATCCATCGGGTCAAAGCCGTCGATGTTGTAGTGATCGACCAGATAAACCGCCTGCGCGCCGAATTCGGGCTCGTTTTCGATCCAGTAGAGCACATCGCGCAGTTGGAACGATTGAGGCCAAACGTCTGAGGCCGGGACGCCAGCTGCCTTGTATTCGTCGATCAGCTTTTGAGCATAGTCGTCTTGGCTGAAGCCGTTGAACGGCATCTCGACCGAGGGTGTCTTAAGCTCGGGCGTAAACTTCGCACCAAGCGCGCGGAAGATTTTGATTGATTCGGCGTGCGTCATAGTCCGCGTGCCGTTGGCGTAAAGCGTCGTGCGCCAGGGGGCGACGCCGCCTTGATACTCCGCGGCGGTGGTGGCCCGGGCATCGCGGCTATCCATCTTGGGCGTAAGTGCTCGGAACTCAGCCAGCGTGATCTCAGAGGTCCGGCATTCCGCCATCGCGTCACTGTCATCGGTTGCCGGTGCAAAGGGCGTCACACATTTGCCGGCAAGATCGGTAAGTAGGATGTCGGTAGTAGTGTGCAGATCGTTTTGGGCGTGACGGCAAACCAGTTCGAGGTCCTGGGTGAAGGTCACGTCGCATTCCAGAATCCCCGCACCCTGAACGGCAGCCGCGATGTTCGATTCAATCGTATGCTCTGGGTACTTCAGCGGCGCGCCACGGTGGCCAATCGAAAAAGCGGTGCGCTGTGGTGTCTGACCTTCGCAGGATGAAAGCTTGTCCTTGAGCGGGCTCTCGTCCATCGCTTGGATGAGAAAAAGGGGACGTGCGCCGTAATCGATCTGGGACGTTCCCAACGGATCAGCCAATGCAGGCAAGACCAGCGACGTAAGTATTCCTGCCGCAACGCAAAATCCCTTCATCACATAGTTCCCTTGGTTAAGCTTCCGGAGTTTCCGACTCGACGGTGACAGCCCCTTTATGCTTCTGTGAAGCTATCGTGTCGGTTGTCTTGAAGTAGTCCTCTCTCGTGGGGCGCGGGGCTTACACAAAGCCCAGCTCAAGCCGAGCTTCGTCCGACATAATGCCCGTTACGTAAGGACACTCATATCAGGTCGAGATTCACCTCCTTGATGCCCGGAACAGAAATGACCACTGCCAAGTGTCAGACCGACTTTCTTCCGCCCCCTGTATAACCCGGCGCACGCAGGGTTGTGACCAGATTCAACACCGACCTGCCGTTAGCAAGGAGGCGTGATCTCGGCAGCTATCGGCGCAACAGCAAACCAACGGTACTCCTTCAACAACCGGCTCGAAACAGCCACCGCGAAACATCCCGTCAGCTACGTAGACCGGGAGCAAAAAAAACCGGTCAGGTGGGCTGACCGGCAAAGAGGGATATGCAGGAGAGTTGGAGATCCACATCTCTGACTGAAAGGCTATCAACGACAGTTGACTGAACGGTGTCAGATCCCATTTTGTTCTTGATCTGTTTACTTCGTCACATTCTTGTTTGCCGGTGATCGCTGGGACCAGTGGCCGTTGAGACCGCCGCGAAAACCCGACTAGGGCACCAATAAAGCTCACCGACAGGGTTAGAACGCGCCAACGAGGTGCGTCCCAACCGGCGTGCAATCTAACGGTCAACTTTAAGCAATTGTGCTGTCAATGAAAGCGCCTACTTTGGTATTGCATTTGCATATCTCTATATGCCGATATTCCGGTAATTTAGGAGCAGTAATATGTTTAGGAAAACACTTGGTATCGCCCTTTCTTTAACTTTCACTACCACTGTCTTCGCCGCTGACCTTTCGTTGGAACCCTGCATGAACGGTGGCGTATCAGCGAGCGGCAACTTCCCGACGCAAGAAATGGAAGAGCAGATCTATGCCTATCGCATTTGGGCGTCGGAGATGCCGGGTTACTTGTTCGCTTTCTCACTCGAGTCACTCAGTCCAACAGTCGATGGTGCACCTGCCGTCGGGTACATCAAGTAACGGGTATCGGTTTGTTCACGTTAGGGACACCTGATATTGAGATCACCATCACGCGACGGCGAATGTCTTGAGACGCACGTCGCATGATGGTTGATGAGATTCGTCAGGAGTGACGTGAATCGAGTAAGCATCGGCCAGCCCACCTGGCTGGCCGATCATATCGCCCTAGGACGCACTGCTGCCGTTAGCGAAGGCTTCTGTAGTTCAGCTTAGCGGCCGCAAGCGGAAGAAAACCGGACTCACCCGTAAACAACGAGGCC
>JASFVZ010000080.1:0-7599 GCA_050049565.1 Chromatiaceae bacterium
GACCGGCTTCCGCTCGCTGTATATCTCGGGTGGCGGCGTAGCGGCCGGGTCCTGTGGTATACCGGACCTCGGCATCACGACGATGGAGGACGTGCTGACCGATCTGAAGCGGATCACGGACGTTACCGACCTGCCGGTACTGGTCGACATCGATACCGGATGGGGTGGTGCCTTCAATATTGCGCGCACCATCCGTTCGATGATCAGATGCGGGGCAGCGGCGATCCATATCGAAGACCAGGTGCAGCAGAAACGCTGTGGTCACCGTCCGAACAAGGCCATCGTGCCGCAGGACGAGATGGTCGATCGCATCAAGGCGGCGGTCGACGCGCGGACCGATCCGGACTTCGTGATCATGGCACGCACCGACGCGCTGGCGGTGGAGGGCATGGCGGCCGCAGTCGATCGCGCCTGCGCCTGTGTCGAGGCGGGCGCGGATATGATCTTTCCCGAAGCGATCACTTCCCTGCAGCAATACCAGGAGTTCGTCGATGCGGTGAAGGTCCCGACCCTGGCGAACATCACCGAGTTCGGTGCCACGCCACTGTTCACCGTCGAGGAACTGGCCGGTGCGGGCGTCAGCATCGCGCTGTATCCACTGTCGGCGTTTCGTGCCGCGAACGCCGCCGCGCTGAAGGTCTACGGTGCACTGCGCAGTGAGGGGACCCAACAGGGCGTGATCGAGCTGATGCAGACCCGTGCGGACCTGTACGACTACCTCGGTTACCACGAATACGAGCAGAAGCTCGACTCACTTTTTGCGGCGTCCGAAGAATGAACCCGCCAGGAAGCTGCCCGACAGAGATCAGAGGAACTAGAGAATGAGCGAGTCCGCAATGCCAAAACCCAAGAAATCGGTGGCCCTTTCAGGTACGGCGGCCGGCAATACCGCGATCTGCACGGTCGGTCGGACCGGCAACGACCTGCACTATCGCGGCTATGACATCCTGGATTTCGCCGAGATCTGTGAGTTCGAGGAGATCGCCTATCTGTTGATACACGGTCATCTGCCGAGTCATTCGCAGCTCAAGACCTACAAGGCCAAGCTGAAGTCGATGCGGTCGCTGCCAATGCCGGTACGGTCGGCATTGGAGGCCCTGCCGCCGACCGCACATCCGATGGATGTCATGCGCACCGGCTATTCGGTGATGGGCAGTTGCCTACCGGAGCGCGATGATCATTCGATCGCTGAGGCGCGCAACATCATCGATCGCCTGATGTCTGCCGGCGGTTCGATGCTGCTGTACTGGCATCACTATGCTCACAGTGGGAAGCGGATCGACGTCGAAACCGATCAGGAATCGCTCGGCGGGCACTTCCTCGAACTCCTGCACGGTCATCCGCCGAAAGACTCTTGGGTGCGCGCGATGCATACGTCGCTGATTCTGTACGCCGAGCATGAATTCAACGCATCGACCTTCACTGCCCGGGTGATCGCCGGCACCAACTCCGATATGTATTCGGCGTTGACCGGTGCGATCGGCGCCTTGCGCGGCTCGAAGCACGGCGGCGCCAACGAGGAGGCGTTCCGTATCCAGAGCCGCTACGCAAGCGCCGATGAAGCCGAGGCGGATATCCGTGAGCGGGTGGCCAGGAAAGAGATCGTCATCGGCTTCGGGCATCCGGTGTATACGATCTCCGATCCGCGCAACGTCGTGATCAAACGCGTCGCCAAGCAGCTTTCGAACGAGAACGGCAGCCACACGATGTACGACGTCGCGGACCGACTCGAGGCGGTGATGAAGGAAATGAAGAACATGTTCCCGAATCTGGACTGGTTCTCTGCGGTTTCCTATAACCAGATGGGGGTGCCGACCGACATGTTCACACCGTTGTTCGTGATCGCCCGCACCGCCGGTTGGGGTGCGCATGTCATCGAGCAGCGCCTGGACGGCAAGATCATCCGGCCGTCGGCGAACTACGTCGGGCCGGAGAACCTGCGTTTCGTCCCGATTGACGAGCGCTGAGGCTACGCCCGCCGACCGACAGACTTGTGCAGGAAAAACCGCTATGAACGATCGCTTCCGCAAGCCCCTGGCGGGGACAGCCCACGATTATTTCGATACCCGGGAGGCCGTCGAGGCGCTCCGCCCGGGTGCCTACGATCGCCTGCCCTACACGGCAAGGGTCCTGGCCGAGCAGCTGGTGCGGCGGTGCGAGCCGGCGTTGCTGGACGATGCCCTGCTGCAGATCGTCGACCGGAAGCGTGATCTCGACTTTCCCTGGTATCCGGCACGCGTCGTCTGTCATGACATCCTGGGACAGACCGCACTGGTCGATCTTGCAGGTCTGCGCGACGCGATCGCCGACCAGGGCGGTGATCCGGCGAAGGTCAATCCGGTCGTGCCGACCCAGTTGATCGTCGATCACTCGCTCGCGGTCGAGGCACCGGGTTTCGATCCGGACGCTTTCGCGAAGAATCGGGCGATCGAGGACCGGCGCAATGCCGACCGTTTTCATTTCATCGAGTGGTCGAAGACCGCGTTCGACAATGTCGATGTCATCCCGGCCGGCAACGGCATCATGCACCAGATCAACCTGGAGAAGATGTCGCCGGTGATCCAGCTGCGCGATGGCGTTGCGTTCCCGGATACCTGTGTCGGGACCGACAGCCACACGCCGCACGTCGACTGCCTTGGGGTGATCGCGATCGGCGTTGGGGGGCTGGAGGCGGAAACGGTCATGCTCGGTCGACCGACCATGATGCGTCTGCCCGAGATCGTCGGGGTCAGGCTCACGGGCCAACGTCAGCCCGGCATCACGGCGACCGACATCGTGTTGGCACTGACCGAGTTCCTGCGCAATGCGCGGGTCGTCTCGGCCTATCTCGAGTTCTTCGGTGACGGTGCGGCGAGCCTGTCGATCGGAGATCGGGCTACGATCTCGAACATGACACCGGAGTTCGGTGCGTCGGCCGGTCTGTTCTACATCGATCAGCAGACGCTCGATTACCTTACGCTGACCGGTCGGGATGCGGCGCAGGTCGAACTGGTCGAACGCTACGCACGCACCGCCGGGCTTTGGTCGGAGGCACTGGCCGGCGCCGAGTATGAGCGGGTCCTGGAATTCGACCTCTCGACCGTCGGTCGGAATATGGCCGGACCGTCCAACCCGCATCGCCGTCTGCCGACCACCGCGCTTGCCGAGCGCGGCATCGCCGGGTCGCTCGACCAGGCCAGAATGGCCGAAGCGGAGGGGTTGATGCCCGATGGCGCGGTGATCATCGCGGCGATCACCAGCTGCACCAATACCTCGAACCCGCGCAACGTCGTCGCCGCGGGACTGCTGGCCCGCAAGGCCAATGCGCTCGGACTGGTGCGTAAACCCTGGGTGAAGACCTCATTCGCGCCCGGTTCCAAGGTGGCACGCCTGTACCTTGAAGAGGCCGGGCTGCTGCCGGAACTCGAGAAGCTGGGCTTCGGCATCGTCGGCTATGCCTGCACGACCTGCAACGGCATGAGCGGGGCGCTGGATCCGAAGATCCAACAGGAGATCACCGAACGTGACCTCTATGCCACGGCGGTACTGTCCGGCAACCGCAACTTCGACGGTCGCATCCATCCTTATGCCAAACAGGCATTTCTGGCCTCGCCGCCATTGGTCGTCGCGTATGCGATAGCCGGCACGGTCCGGTTCGATATCGAACGGGACGTGCTGGGCCAAGGACCCGATGGTCAGGCGGTGACGCTCAAAGACATCTGGCCGAGCGATGACGAGATCGACGCGATAGTCACCGCCCACGTCAAACCGGAACAGTTCAAACTGGTGTACGACCCGATGTTCGATCTGGGCGCACGAAAGCAGGCCGAGAGTCCACTCTACGCATGGCGTCCGCAGAGCACCTACATCCGTCGTCCGCCTTACTGGGAGGGCGCGTTGGCCGGCCAGCGGACCCTCGCAGGGATGCGTCCGCTGGCCGTGCTCGGCGACAACATCACGACCGATCACCTGTCGCCGTCGAACGCGATCCTGCCGACCAGCGCGGCCGGCGAGTACCTGGCGAAAATGGGTCTGCCCGAGGAGGATTTCAATTCCTACGCCACCCATCGCGGCGATCACCTGACGGCGCAGCGCGCGACCTTCGCGAACCCGAAACTGCTCAACGAGATGTGCCGCGACGAGGCCGGCGAGATCATCCAGGGGTCGTTGGCGCGGGTCGAGCCGGAGGGCCGGCAGATGCGCATGTGGGAAGCGATCGAACTCTACATGCAGCGTAAACAACCGCTCTGTATCGTGGCCGGCGCCGATTACGGCCAGGGCTCGTCGCGGGACTGGGCGGCAAAGGGTGTCCGCCTGGCCGGGGTCGAGGCGATCATCGCCGAAGGCTTCGAGCGGATTCATCGCACCAACCTGGTCGGGATGGGCGTGTTGCCGCTCGAGTTCAAGCCGGGTGACGACCGGCATCGCTTTGCGATCGATGGTACGGAGACGTTCGACGTCGTTGGCGAGCCGGCACCCGGTGCCGACCTGCGGGTGGTCATGCAGCGCCGCAATGGTGAACGGGTCGAGATCCCGGTGACCTGTCGGCTCGATACCGCCGAAGAGGTCTCGGTCTATACGGCCGGTGGGGTGTTGCAGCGCTTTGCGCAGGATTTCCTGGCCGGAAAGGCCGCCTGAGACGGACCTATGCCCTACGTCAATATCAAGATCACCGACGAAGGGGTGACCCAAGCGCAGAAGCGACAACTGATCCAGGGTGTGACCCAACTCCTGGTGGATGTCCTTGGCAAGAATCCACAGACCACCCATGTCGTGATCGACGAGGTCGATACGGACAACTGGGGCATCGGGTTCGACCAGGTGACAGAGCTCAGAAGAAACAAACCGGGGTAGGGGAACAGACCATGGCACAGGCACCGCAGATCAAGGTCCCGGCCACCTACATGCGTGGCGGTACCAGCAAAGGTGTGTTCTTCAAGCTGGATGACCTGCCGGCAGTGGCGCAGGTCCCGGGCAAGGCACGCGACAGCTTGTTGTTAAGGGTGATCGGGAGTCCCGATCCCTACGGCAAACACACCGACGGCATGGGTGGTGCGACCTCCAGCACCAGCAAGACCGTGATCCTCTCGAAAAGCACCCGGCCGGACCATGATGTCGATTATCTGTTCGGACAGGTCAGTATCGATCGGCCCTTCGTCGACTGGAGCGGCAACTGCGGCAACCTGACGGCAGCGGTCGGTTCGTTCGCCATCGCGGGCGGTTTGGTCGCGCCCGAACGCATTCCGTCCGACGGCATCGCAGTCGTCCGAATCTGGCAGCAGAACATCGGCAAGACGATCATCGCGCATGTGCCGATCAGTGATGGGGCGGTGCAGGAGACCGGTGACTTCGAACTCGACGGGGTGACATTTCCTGCAGCCGAGGTACGGATCGAGTTCCTCGAGCCGGTCGACCCGAGCGAAGTGATGTTCCCGACCGGCAACCTGGTGGACGAACTCGACGTGCCGGGTGTGGGTCAGTTCAGGGCCACGATGATCAACGCCGGGATCCCGACGGTGTTCCTGGAGGCCGCCCAGATAGGCTATTCGGGCATCGAGTTGCAGGACGTGATCAACGGCGACCCTTCGGCCCTGGCGCGTTTCGAGACGATCCGGGCCCATGGCGCGATCCGGATGGGCTTGATCGCCGATCCGGCCGAGGCCGCGAGCCGTCAGCACACACCCAAGGTCGCGTTCGTGGCGCCGCCGGCCAGCTACACGGCGTCGAGCGGCCGAACGGTCGATGCCGCAGCGATCGATCTGAATGTGCGCGCCCTGTCGATGGGCAAATTGCACCATGCGATGATGGGAACAGCGGCCGTGGCAATCGGGGCGGCCGCTTCGATACCGGGGACCCTGGTCAACCTGGCCGCCGGCGGTGGTAAACGGGAATCGGTGGTCTTCGGGCATCCCTCGGGCACCTTGAAGGTGGGTGCGTCGGCCAGCCTGGTGGACGGGGCCTGGCGTGTCGACAAGGTCGTGATGAGTCGCAGCGCGCGCGTCCTCATGGAAGGCTGGGTGAGGGTGCCGGCCGACGCCTTCTGAACCCCAGATGCCAGATTGACCGATCGGAACCCGGTCGGTCGCGCCGGCATTCTGTCGGACGTTTCTTGACCGCTGCACCGCATCGCCGCAGAGTCGCCGGCAGATGCAGCTGTTTTTCGGTCAGTGTCGGGCGGCGCGGAGATATCCGCTTGCGGCCTGGATCATCGTCTGCGCGTTGTTCAGCGAACGTGCGCCGGCGCTCGGACTCGCGTTCTCGGTCGAATCGATTGTCGGGGACGACTGGCGGGTCGAAGGTGTCTCGGTCGCGGCCGGCTCGGAGCGCCCGGGCCGCTACGCGCTTGATGTCAGCGTCGGCACGGTCAGACTACCCGGCGAGTACGGCACCCTGTCAGGCATCCACCTCAGTTGTGACCCGGTGCGCAGGGACGGCGATGGCTGGACCTGCCCGGCCGGTCGCCTGTCGAGCGATTCGTCGCCGATCGGCGTGCAGGAGGCGGAGTGGTCCGGTCGATGGACGCATGATGGACGGTTGAACCTTGAGGTCCCACGCCTGCGGGTTGCGAACGGGGAGTTAAGCGCAACGCTCGAATACCAGGCAGCTGGCTGGACCCTGGACATCGCCGCACACCGGGTATCGGTCGATGCCGCACATCGGCTTTCGGAGGCGCGGATCGTTCCGGCGGACTGGACGTTGGACGGATATGCCAACGGACGCCTGCGCCTGCAGGGTGTCGAAAGTATCGGACAGGCCGATCTCGAGCTGGTCGTCGATGGTATGGCCTTCGCATCGCCTGACGGCACGCAGGCGGCGGAAGACCTGGTGCTGCGTGTCGATCTCGCGACCCGTGTCCAGGGTGATCAATGGCGATTCGACGGCAACCTGCGCTGGCCGACAGGCGCGCTGTACAGCGAACCGCTGTTTGTCGATGCGGGGGAGGCCCCTCTGACGATCGATCTGACCGGCGTCTTCGAGCCTGCGCGTGGGCGCCTCCAGCTCGACAGCGCGGCCGCGTCGATCCAGCAGGCCTTTACGCTGACCGGGGCCGGGCGTTTCACACTCGACCCATGGTCCGTCCGTGACATGACGCTGGCTGCCCACAGTGACGATGCCGGTACCGCGTTCGGTCTGCTGTTGCAGCCGTTTCTTATCGGTACGCCAGCGGATGACCTGGAAGTGGCCGGCCAGGTCGGTTTCGTTCTGCACTTCGACGAGCGAGGTATCGAACAGGCCGGCCTGTCACTGAACCGGCTGTCAGCGGTCGATCGGCGCGGCCGCTTCGCCCTGCACCCGAGCGATGGCAGCGTCGCCTGGCAGCGGGCAGGGTCAGGGTCGGTGTCGTCGCTCACGACCGAGGGCGTATCCTTGTTCGCACTAAGGTCCGGTGCCTTCGCCGCGGATGCAAGATTCGTCGGTGATCAGCTGACCCTGATCAGCCCGATCGTGGTCCCGGTGCTCGGTGGGGAGGTCGCCCTCGATGCCTTCACCCTCTCAGGTGCGCTGGTTGAGGGCGCTAGCCCCACCTGGTCGGCGAGTGCTTCGGTGGCGGCGATATCGCTCGATCAACTGACCCGCGAACTCCAGTGGCCGCCGTTCAGCGGCAGCCTGTCCGCCGAG
>JASFVZ010000418.1:0-3207 GCA_050049565.1 Chromatiaceae bacterium
TGGGGCCGAGGGACTGTCCGCCGGCGAAGTCGTCTTCAATACCGCGATGACCGGCTATCAGGAGATCCTGACCGACCCGTCCTACAGCCGGCAGATCGTCACCCTGACGTATCCGCATATCGGCAATACCGGGACCAACCACGAAGACGAGGAGGCGGCATCGCTGCATGTCGCCGGCCTGGTGATTCGTGATCTGCCGCTGGTGGCCAGCAGTTTCCGCAGCGAACAGCCCCTCCAAGACTATCTCCGGTCGCGCGGTGTGGTCGCGATCGCCGATATCGATACCCGTCGCCTGACCCGCATCCTGCGCGAGAAGGGCGCCCAGAACGGCTGCCTGATGGCCGGCGAGGTCGATCCCGCACAGGCCCTGGCGGCGGCCCGTTCCTTTCCGGGGCTCAAGGGGATGGATCTGGCGCAGGGGGTGTCGACCGAACAGGCCTACGACTGGTCTGCCGGGACCTGGGAACTGGGTGCCGGATACGCCGACCGGGATCCCGATCGGGCGTCGTTTTACGTCATTGCCTATGACTTCGGTGTCAAGCGCAACATCCTGCGCATGCTGGTCGATCGCGGTTGCCGGGTGACCGTGGTGCCGGCGCGTACCCCGGCTGACGAGGTCCTGGCCAACGCGCCCGATGGGGTGTTCCTGTCGAACGGGCCGGGCGACCCCGAACCCTGCGACTACGCCATCAGCGCGATCCGCGAGATCGTCGATCGGGGACTGCCGACCTTCGGGATCTGCCTCGGTCACCAGTTGTTGGGGCTGGCCTCCGGTGCCCGGACGGTCAAGATGAAGTTCGGTCACCACGGGGCCAACCATCCGGTGCAGGACCTGGCAACCGGCAGCGTGCTGATCACCAGCCAGAATCATGGCTTCGCGGTGGACGAGGCCAGCCTTCCCGAGACGCTGCGCGCGACCCATCGTTCCCTGTTCGACGGGTCGTTGCAGGGCATTCACCGCACCGATCGGCCGGCCTTCAGCTTCCAGGGCCACCCGGAGGCGAGTCCGGGGCCGCATGATGTTGCGCCCCTGTTCGACCACTTCATCGAGCTCATGGAAGGTCGCTGATGGCGGTCAGCGCGGACTGACGCCCGGCCGCGAAACACAAGCACATGCCGAAAAGAACAGACATCAAAAGCATCCTGATCATCGGCGCCGGTCCGATCGTGATCGGCCAGGCCTGCGAGTTCGACTATTCCGGCGCCCAGGCCTGCAAGGCCCTGCGGGAAGAGGGCTTCAGGGTCGTCCTGGTGAACTCGAACCCGGCGACCATCATGACCGACCCGGACATGGCCGACGCCGTCTATGTCGAGCCGATCACCTGGCGCACCGTTGCGAAGATCATCGAGAAGGAGCGGCCTGACGCGCTGCTGCCGACCATGGGCGGCCAGACGGCACTGAACTGTGCATTGGATCTGGTGCGTGAGGGGGTGTTGGAAGCGTTCGGTGTCGAGATGGTTGGGGCCAGCCGCGAAGCGATCGACAAGGCCGAAGACCGTGACCTGTTCCGCCAGGCCATGCGCAGGATCGGCCTCGATATGCCGCGGTCGGCGGTGGCGCACTCGATGGAAGAGGCGGTGCAGGTGCAGGCGCAGATCGGCTTTCCGACCATTATCCGGCCCTCGTTCACGATGGGCGGCTCCGGCGGCGGCATCGCCTATAACCGCGAGGAGTTCGAAGAGATCTGCGCACGCGGGCTCGACCTCTCACCGACCTCGGAGTTGCTGATCGAGGAGTCGATCCTCGGTTGGAAAGAGTTCGAGATGGAGGTGGTGCGCGACCGCGCCGACAACTGCATCATCGTCTGCTCGATCGAGAACTTCGATCCGATGGGTGTGCATACCGGAGATTCCATTACCGTCGCGCCGGCACAAACGCTGACCGACAAGGAATTCCAGATCATGCGCAATGCCTCGATCGCGGTGCTGCGTGAGATCGGCGTCGACACCGGTGGCTCAAACGTCCAGTTCGCGATCAACCCCGACGACGGCCGGATGATCATCATCGAGATGAACCCGCGGGTCTCCCGGTCGTCGGCACTGGCGTCGAAGGCCACCGGCTTCCCGATCGCCAAGGTCGCGGCAAAGCTCGCGGTCGGTTACACGCTCGATGAGCTGCGCAACGAGATCACCGGTGGCGTGACGCCGGCATCGTTCGAACCGTCGATCGACTATGTCGTCACCAAGGTACCGCGCTTCGCGTTCGAGAAGTTTCCGCAGGCTGACGCGGGGCTTACGACGCAGATGAAGTCGGTCGGCGAGGTGATGGCGATTGGCCGTACCCTGCAGGAGTCGCTGCAAAAGGCCATGCGCGGGCTCGAGACCGGCAAGTCCGGCCTGGATCCGGTCGCGGACCTCGACACCGAAAAACCAAGCAAACACATCATCGCCGAGATCCGGCAGCCCAGCGCGGAACGCCTGTGGTACGTCGCCGATGCCTTTCGGGCCGGCCTGACGGTCGACGAGGTCTTCGAGCACACCGGCATCGATCGCTGGTTCCTGGTGCAGATCGCCGACCTGGTCCGGGAGGAACAGGCGGTCGCCGCGGGCGGCCTGGAGGTCCTGGATGCGGATCGGCTGCGGCATCTGAAGCGCAAGGGCTTCTCCGACCGGCGACTGGCCGACCTGGTCGGGGTCAGCGAGGCGGTGCTGCGCGAACGCCGCTATGCGTTCGACGTGCGGCCGGTCTTCAAGCGGGTCGACACCTGCGCCGCCGAATTTGCCTCGAGCACCGCCTACATGTACTCGACCTACGAGGAGGAGTGCGAGGCGGAGCCGACCGGACGGCAGAAGATCATGGTGCTCGGCGGCGGCCCCAATCGCATCGGGCAGGGCATCGAGTTCGACTACTGCTGCGTCCATGCCGCGTTTGCGATGCGCGAGGACGGTTTCGAGACCATCATGGTCAACTGCAACCCGGAGACGGTCTCGACCGACTATGACACCTCCGACCGCCTGTACTTCGAACCGCTGACCCTCGAAGACGTGCTCGAGATCGTGCATCGCGAGCAGCCGACCGGGATCATCGTCCAGTACGGCGGCCAGACCCCGCTGAAGCTGGCCCGGGAACTCGAGGCCGCCGGTGCGCCGATCATCGGGACTTCGCCCGATTCGATCGACCTCGCCGAGGACCGCGCGCGGTTCCAGCAGCTGGTCGACCGGGAGGGTCTGATGCAGCCGCCGAATCGCACGGCAACCGAAGAGGAG
>JASFVZ010000419.1:0-3205 GCA_050049565.1 Chromatiaceae bacterium
CGGGGACCTCGCTAGCGCCGCCGATGCGGCCGCCGGTGAGCGAAAGTACGTCCTCTGCGCCGGCTGCCACGGGCCGACCGGTGCTGGCAACGACGCCTTGAAGTACCCGCGCCTCGCAGGCCGTGATGCAGGCTTCATTGCCGAGCAGCTGAGGGCCTACAAGACTGGCGCCCGTGATAACGCAACGATGCGGGCCATGACGGCCGGCCTGAGCGACAATGACATCGACAATCTGGCTGCCTACATAAGCACTTTCGACTAAACAGGACGATCGCCCCTCGGTTCAAAGCCAGTCCACCCACCGGAAACAAGTTATGAAAAAGCTGATGCCCCATCTTCTCTTAGCGGCCCTCGCTGCGACGCTCGTCTCGGGCAACGCCATTGCGGCCGGCGACGCCGCGGCCGGAAAGGCCAAGTCGGCCACCTGTGTAGCCTGTCATGGCGCCGATGGAAACAGCATCGCACCGAACTTCCCGAAGATCGCCGGACAGCACGAGGCCTATATCGTCAAGCAACTCAACGAATACAAGTCGGGTAACCGCGTCAATGCGGTCATGCAGGGTATGGTCGCGACGTTGAACGAGCAGGACATCCTCGATCTCGCGGCCTATTACGCCGCGCAAACCCCGACGATTGGCCAGGCCGCCGCCGACAAGGCCGAACTCGGCGAGACCATCTACCGCGCCGGCAACGCGGCCAGCGGCGTCTCCGCGTGCATCGCCTGCCACGGCCCGACCGGGAACGGCAATCCGATGGCCAATTTCCCGAGTCTGCAGGGCCAACACGCCATGTACACGGCCGAGCAGCTCAAACACTTCCGCTCTGGCCAACGGGCCAACGACGCCGGCGCAATGATGCGAGGCGTTGCCGGAAAGATGACCGATGCCGAAATCGAGGCCGTGGCCGAGTACATCCAGGGCCTCAATTAACGACATCACCTGCCCTGGGCGGCCTATCGGCGGTCCAGGGTGCAGGCGACGAAAGCGGCCTTCGGGCCGCTTTTTACGTCCGGATCGGCGATTCGGAGCCGGCGCTTGCGGCCATGCAGGGCCAACGGCACCATTGGCAACCAGTCAGCCGGCCTTCGGTTGCTGAACTCGTCAGCCCGTTGTCGGTCTGACGGGCGACGAAATCCAATGGAGCGAGAATGGTGAAACCGTACCGACCAATGATTGCGATCCTGCTGGCGCTGATCGCCAGCGTGGCTGTTGCCCAGCCCTGGCAGGAAGGCGTGCAATACGTGCCGATTCAGCCGCAGCCCGCCGTCGGCACCGGCGGACAGGTCGAAGTGATCGAGTTCTTCTGGTACGGCTGCCCGCACTGCCGCGACTTCGAACCGACGGTGCTCAGGTGGAAGGAAGGCCTGTCGGACAACGTCAGCTTCGTGCAGATGCCGGTGATGTTCGGTGGGTCGGCCGACTTGCATGCACAGGTCTATTACGCGCTCGAAGGCATCGGGGAACTGGAGCGGCTGCACAGCAAGATCTTCGACGCGATGCATGTGGCCAAGCGGGACCTGAAGTCGCGCGAGGCGATCGATGCCTTCCTCGCGGAGCACGACGTCGATATGGCGGCTTTCAACGAGGCGATGAGCTCCTTCGCCGTGGCCGCCAAGGTCAACCGTGCACGGGCACTGATGCGGCGTTATGGGGTGCGCAGTGTGCCGACGATGGTGGTCGACGGCCGCTATCGCAGTGGTACCGGCTTCAAGGGCTACGAGGACATCACTGCAGTTGTCGATCACGTGGTCGATAAGGTGCTCAGTTCGAGACAGGCCCAGGCGGCCCGCTGAGGAACCACTGCCAAGGCAATGAGCATGCATCCCGAGCAGATCGCGAACAGCGCCGATCAGCCGGCCGGGCGCGGTCTGCGCCTGCTCAGCTACAACATCCAGGCCGGCATCGACACCCGGCACTATGGCGACTATGTGACCAAGGGTTGGAAGCACCTGTTGCCGAATCGCGAGCGGCTGCGCAACCTGAACCTCATCGCCGAAATGCTGCGTGGCTACGACCTGATCGGTCTTCAGGAAGTCGATTCGGGCAGCCTGCGCAGCGGATTCGTCGACATGACCGAGTACCTCGCTCATCGCAGTGGCTATCCGCACTGGTATCGGCAGGTCAATCGCAATATGGGCATGCTGGCGCAGCACAGCAACGGCGTGCTGTGCAAGATGCGGCCCGATCGGGTGAGCAACTACCGCCTGCCGCCCGGCAAGGGACGCGGTGCCATGCTGCTCGAATTCGGCGAAGGCGACGATGCCCTGGTCGTCTGCAGTATGCATCTGGCGCTCAGTCGCCGGATACGGATCCGGCAGCTGGACTATGTCAGCGAGCTGGTGAGTACGCGCAAGCACCTGGTCGTCATGGGCGACCTGAATGCCGGCTGCGACAGCTTCGAGGTGCGGCGGTTCATCGATCGCTCCGGCCTGACAGAACCGCTCTGTGACCAGGCGACCTTCCCCTCCTGGCGGCCGGTGCGGCGGATCGATCACATCCTGGTGTCGTCGACCCTGAATGTGCGGCGAACCCATGTCGTGGATTATGCGCTGTCGGACCACTTGCCGATCTGCGTCGAGCTGGAGCTGCCCAAGCACCTGCGACTCGCCGCCTGATCGATGGCCGGCGACTGGCGCGAGCGCTACCTCAAACTGGCCGACGAGGCCGAACGCGAACAGCAGCAGCATGCGGCCGCCGAACGTGAGCTCAACCGTTTGATAACACGGATCAGCGTGGCCGTGCTCGGCCTCGATCCGCTGCTCGATCCCCATCTCGAAAAACTGCGCGAGGTCGCCAGGAGCGGCAAGACAGCGCGACTGGCCCAGGAGGCCGGCGCCCTGGGCGATGCCATGGTGCGCGCCGCCGACGAGCGCACGCAGACCGGTGTGCTGCCGCGCCTGCTGGACCGCGGGTCGCTCGGGAAGCGCGAGGTGCGGGAGACCCTGCGCCTGTGGGCAGAGATTGCCGCGGCGCCGAGCGACGCCCGCGATGAGCAGCTCGACCGGCTCGGTGAGCTGCTGCGCAAGGGGGCCCCGTCGGGCGAGGCGGGGTCGCCGGCGCGCGGCGGCCTGCTGGCGAAGTTCACCGCCCGCGGCGAACCCGCGCCGGATACTGGCCCGAATCAGCGGCTGCTGCAGGTCCTGCGCGCGATCGACTGGCCGGCGTCGCTGCAGCCCCAGGCCGCCGATTTCCTGGCACGGCTCGAG
>JASFVZ010000420.1:0-3200 GCA_050049565.1 Chromatiaceae bacterium
GCGGGCACCGGTCGCGCTGGAGCACATCTGGCAGCATTGTCAGCTCAGCCAGACACGCCAGGTGGACTGGCGTCCGCCGGAGTGGGACCCGCGGGTCGCCAGCAACGACCCGATCCCGCCAAAGCGCTTCACGCATGAGCAGCTGGTTCGCCTGTCGCAGATCACCACCAGCCTCGAATGCGAGTGCCCCCACCACATGGCGAGCGTGATCGAGCAACTCACGGCCTTCGAGGACTACAGTGCGCAATGCGAAGTCACTACCAAGCAGGACGCCGCGTTGCATGGTTACCTGCACCAGATGACCGCACGGGCCCGCTGGCTGATGGAAGTGGCACTGGAGCGCCTCGCCGACGTCGAAAACATCGACGTCAACGCCAAGTGATTTGAGGCGCCGTCAAAGCCCGGCTCTGCCGGGCAGGCGGTCGGACAGGGTTCTGGTCGCAGGCTTCCGGCGGATCGGCCGAAAGCCAATCGCGGTCTCCATCGACTGCATCACAGCTTCACCGTACTCTGGCCGCTATACCTGGAGAGTCACAGCCTCTGGGAGCACCGCGAGACACCATGTCGCGCAATCAAACAGCCGAGATCGCCATCGCCAAAGCAGACCTGGGCGAAGACGACTGCCACGCTGACCTGCGCCTGGGCGCATTCCTGCATCGCATGGCCGCCTATCGTCTTTTGAACGGCCGACAGCAGCCTTGCGACACCGACCCGGGAACGGCCTGCGTCGACCACCCGATATCCGCGCGCGGCTGACCATCGCTCAGCCCTTTGGTCCGGCCTTGAGCTGGTCCCAGGCCTGCAGGGCCCTCTGCCGACTGAGTTTGAGGTCGACCAACGGCGCCGGGTAATCGTGCCCGAGCCGCACGCCGGCCTCGGTCAACAGGCCGGCCGGTGCCTCCCAGGGCCGATGAATCCACTTGTCCGGCAGACCGGCGAGTTCCGGTACCCAGCGCCGGACATATTCTCCCTTCGCATCGAATTTCTGCCCCTGCAGGACGGGATTGAACACCCGGAAATAAGGTGCCGCGTCCGCACCACTGCCCGCCGTCCATTGCCAACCGAGGCTGTTGCTCGCCAGGTCCGCGTCTACCAGCGTATCCCAGAACCAGCGCGCCCCGTCCTGCCAGGGCAGGAGCAGGTTCTTGACCAGAAAGGACGCGACGATCATCCGAACGCGGTTGTGCATCCAGCCGCTCGCCCAGAGCTGCCGCATACCGGCATCCACCATCGGGATACCCGTGCGGCCCTGCTGCCATGCCGCCAGGTCCTCTGGGGCGTCGCGCCACGGGAATCGCTCGAAGCGTTGATCGAGCGGCGCATCGGCGGTGTGGGGGAAATGGTAGAGCTGGTACGCGGCGAACTCACGCCAGCCCAGTTCCCGCAGGAACGCCTGAGCGCCCGGCGAAGACTGCGGTGTCGCTACGGCGACCTCGACCGGTGAGAGCTGGCCGAAGTGCAGATACGGCGACAGCCGGGAGACCTGCTCGCGGGCCGGCCGGTCACGCCCGGTCTCATAGTGCGCCAGATCGGTCGCCAGAAACTCGTCCAGGCGGCCCAGTGCACCGGCCCGTGTCGGCACCCAGGCTTCCGCGATACCCTGATCCCAGGGGATGCTCGGGAGTAACCCGAATGCCTCGATGGGCAGCTGGCCCGACACCGCGCCATCTGCAAGCCTGCCCGCCGTCGACACGTTGGCCGGCAACCGGGTTGGTAGCCCGAGTGCACTCAGGTGCTTCCAGAACGGCGTGAAGACGCGAAACGGCAATCCCTGGCGATTGGCCACCGTCCAGGGTTCGAACATCAGCCCGGCATTGTGGCTCTCCACCCGAACGCCGTCCTCGCGCAGGGCCTGCTTGATGCCGGTGTCCCGCTCGATCGCCGAGGGATCGTAAAGCCTGTTCCAGAACACCGCGTCCGCGCCGGATTGTTTGACGAGCTGGCGCAGACCGGCGAGCGCCGGGCCCTGCAACAGCACCAGTCGCTGGTCGAGCTGCTGCGTGAGGTCGACCAGCGCGTGGTGCAGCCACCAGTTGGATGCGGCCCCGCTCGACCAGTCTCCGTCGGCAGCCGGATCGTGAATGTAGACCGGTAGCACCTGCTCGTATGCAGCAAGCGCGGCCGCCAGCGCAGGGTTGTGTTCCGTACGCAGGTCGCGTCGGAACCAGACGATTGCGGTCGACATGGCGGCGAGGGTCAGCCGTGGGCCGGCTGCACCGGTAGAACGGCCTGGATGCATCCGGGCGGGGACACGGCGACCAAATCGGTATGCGGCATAACGGGCACGTAGATGTCTGAGGATCTGAGCATTATCCGCAGGGCCTTTGCCGCATGCCCCCAGGCGTTTGGCGGTTGTTGATGCGCACGCCGTCAGGCCGCGTGTTCGCCGCTAATGCCGCTATGCCGCTAATGTAGTACACCGGCAGGTTCTCCACGACATGGCGCTGATCATCGACCGGCAGGTCATGCGCAACAGCGACTTCACCGAGCATGGCACCCGGCGAACCGGCCACTTTGGGCATATCGACTTGCGCGTTTTCAAGACAGCAGGTGACCCCGGGCGACGACGTCATGTCGACGATCACTCCGACGCCGGCATCGATCCCGGCCTGGTTCGTCATCAGCCGACGAGGGTCCCTGTCGAGCCACTGTGGGCGAGCCCCGCCGATGTGGCGGGCGAACGTCAAGGACCCTGTACTCGAGGGGCGGTGACGATCTTGCGGGCGTCCTCAAGGGACCGTGCCCGTCGCATCAATGGTATGTCTTACAGGATGTTCTTCAGCAGGCCGTGCAGGACCCGGACTTTTCGGTCGAACCGGGGTGCCCGCATGACATCCTGCAGCGTGTCCTCGTGTCCTGTTCCCGGACCGGCAACACCAACGCCGTCGCCCGCCAACGGGTCTTGCCCGGAACCATCACGCCGAGGTCCGCATGGCGCACTGCGAACGGCAGCTCGTGGTTCTGCACCCTTCAGACTCTGCCCTTGATCTGCCATGCGGTCCGCTGCCGCGGCGTCATACCTCCGCCCGCTGCCCCGCTCGCGGAAAAAAGTCCATTGACATTTTATTAATTGCTAATATACTGCTCAGTCATCGGCACGCAGTACCGCCGGCCGCTCCCTACAGGCGGCACACCGAATTCGAACCGGGCCACGCCCAAATACTGAAAAAATCTGGAGACTCGACCATGAAAAAGCTCAT
>JASFVZ010000422.1:0-3199 GCA_050049565.1 Chromatiaceae bacterium
GATGCGAATGTGTCGCCGCTCGGCCACAGCCTCGACAAGTCTGCCGATCAAATTCACCTCGAAGACCAGGGTTGCTGAACCTCTTTATGGAAGGTCGGTATACACACCCTACCGGCCTTCGAGGGAAAGTCGCATTGTTTCAGGTTCGGATTCTCATCGTAGAGACGGACCTTTTCATCACGATCGATCCCCCAGGTTGGCAATCACCTCTATTTGCTGTAGAAGCGTGGTCATCCTCAAAAGTGCAGGGCTAGCGTAGCTATGGAAAGGCTGATGATATGGGCCATGCGCCATCCTGTTTTGGTGCTCGTACTGACGGGCATTGTCAGCCTGCTGGCCGCAACGCAATTGCCCAGGCTGCAGATCGCGATATCTCCACAATCTCTGATAATCGAGGGCGACCCGAAACAGGCGTTCTACGATGACATGCGAGAAACCTTCGGGTCAGATCGCATCACGATCGTATATCTTGCCGACCCCAACCTTTTCGAGCCGGCCAACCTTAGTGCCATATCCGCCGCGGTTGAGACGATTGATCAGCTGCCTTTTGTTGAAAAGACACGTAGCTTGTTCAGCGTTCCGGATCTTCGAGTCCGCGACGAACTCGTCGTAGCCGATCCATTTTTGGCCCATATCCCAGACAACGAAGAATCGCTTCACGCGATAATCAAGCGCGCGCAGAGCAACCCTTTCGTCGACAAGAATCTACTGTCGCCCGATACCCGGTCGATGGCTATCAATGTCTACCTCAAAGAAGATGCCCGCGAGGCGGACCCTGCGTTCGATGAGCACGTCGCCCATGCGATTTCCGAGGCGATTCTGCCTCTGTCAAGCCAGTTGGAGCAGGCCTATCAGATAGGTCTGCCGTATGTACGAAGCAGCATTGCAGAGACAGTCAACAAGGAGCAGTTTCAAACGATCGGTTCAGCGCTACTCGTACTTGTCTTCACATTGTTTCTGCTGTTTCGCCGATTTTCCGCCTTGATCATCCCCGTGGTCACGGCGGGGCTGAGTGTCGTGTGGTTGCTGGGCGGCATGGCCGCTGTGGGAACGCCACTGACCATCCTGACTGCGATGGTGCCGGTACTGCTAATCATCGTCGGCTCGACTGAAGACGTCCATTTGCTCGCAGAAACATTTGACGGGCAGCGGACGGGGCTTTCTCTTCGTCGTGCGACGCTGCGCACGGTCAGGCGGCTCGGTCTTGCCATCGGTTTGACATTCATAACCTCATTCTTTGGCTTTCTCGCCGTAGGGGCAAACCCTGTAAGCCTCGTTAGGGAGTTTGGCCTCGTTGCGTCAACGGGTCTTGCCATCAACTTTTTTCTGACCGCTGTGCTCGTGCCAGTGCTCCTCGGCATTCTGGGAGGAAAGACGGAGAGCGGCAGTACGCGTTGGGGTGTTGTGCTGTTCGAAAAAATCAGTCGCGTGATTACCCGCCTACTTCTTTCCTACCGGCGGAGCGTGCTTGCCGCCTCGGTAATACTGCTGCCCGGGCTGACGTACCTCGCGTCATCGGTAGAGATCAACAACGACATTCTGAGCTACTTTGAGCCGGATTCGCCAGTCCAACAACGGGCAGGAATACTCAGAGATGAGCTGTCAGGCATCTATACGCTTCAGATCGTCGTTGATGGCCACATTGATGATGCCTTCGTACGGGTCGGCTATCTCGAAGAGTTGCAGGAGATCCAGCAGTTCATCGCGGATCATCCGATGCTGGATCACAGCAACTCTTTCGCGGATTACATCGCGCTTCTGAACAGCGCGGTCAATGAAACCGGCACCCCGGAATTACCCTACGAAGACGACGTAGTGGAAAACCTGATGCTCTTCGTCAACCCAGGCGACGCAGATGAGTACATCTCATCGGACCGGAGCATCGCAAACATCGTGGTTCGCCATGGGATTTCTGAATCGCAGATCTTCGCAGAAGTGCTCGAAGAGCTTGAGACCTTTATCGAGAAGCGGGTCGACAGCGATCTGAAGGTTACGATCACCGGTGAATCCGTACTGACCGAAAGCGCAGTCGGATACCTGTTGACAGGTCAAATTCGCTCGTTGTTGATCGTGCTGGCTGCAATCTTCGTTGTGGTGTCATTGCTCTTCATGACCCCAAAAGCGGGGGTGATTGCGGTTGCGATTAACCTTTTCCCGATTGCCGCAATGTTCGCGCTAATGAGTTTCTTCGGCATTCCGGTGGACTCCGCGACGTCGATGATTGCTGCGCTGGCCGTAGGGATCGGTGTCGATCACACGATGCATTTCATGGTCAGGTACAGCCTGCACGCGCGTCATCGGCAAAAAGAACTGGATGCCGTTGCGCTGACGGTGCGAGACGAAGCAAGGCCAATCGGCGCAGCCACATTGGCGCTGTCCGCAGGTTTTGCCACGCTGGCGCTGTCCAGTTTTCCGCCCATCTTCTACTTTGGGCTGCTCAGCGCGGCCACGATGATTTTCTCCTTCTTAGCCACCTTCGTGCTAGCACCCGTGCTGCTGTCTTACGTCCGGTTGAACACGCTATGGGAGATCTTGGGTACGCGCGTCAGGTATGAATTGAAGGAGCACTGCCCATTGTTTCGCGATATGTCGACTCAGCAGATCCGGCGAGTGATTCTTCAAGGACGCACACTGGAATTTGAGAACGGAGATCTCATCATGCAACGCGGAGACCAAGGGGAAGCCCTGTACGTGCTGTTGTCCGGGTCTGTCGTCGTTGAAAGCGGCGGGGCTGGCCCGCTCCGGGAGGTCGTAGAGGTAATGTCGACCGGTGAGGTGTTCGGTGTCGCTGCGCTGGTGTGTGGCAGACCCCGGGTTGCCACCGCTCGGGCGGCTGGCTCAACGACTATCCTGATACTGGACTGGCAGCGGCTGCAGCGTATTGCCCTGCTTTTTCCCCGGAGCGCTTACCTCATCTTTAGGAACCTTTCGATGATCACGGCCGAACGTCTCGCCAATCGGGTCGATGATGGAAACGGCTGCCCAGAGAATGCGATGTCGAACGATCCTGAAAAGCTGGTTCAGTCAATCTCCAACTGACGCTGAATGTCCAATTTGCGGTCCAATTCAATCGAGCGACGCAACACATTGGCTGAAACGCTCAGCCGGTATTTAGGGCCTGTTCACACTAACTGAAACCCAGCGACGGCGGTCGTTTTTTCGGCCAACAAGGCGCTGTGAGCGCTGTGTACCTGCCGTA
>JASFVZ010000421.1:0-3199 GCA_050049565.1 Chromatiaceae bacterium
AGTCGCCCTGCAATACCGATTTCCAGTCACGCCTCGGCTCCGGCGGCTTCGGTGCCGGGTACGCCGGCAGCTTGACTTTCTCCTGCGTGTAGAAGCCCCCGGGGCGTCCCCAGGAACCGAGCAACGCGTTGAGGATGGCGATCGCCCGGCTGCGCTGGGTATCGTCGCCGTACCAGGTGACGTGACGGCCGGGGTGCACCAGCGTTGCCGGTGCCGCTGCGGCCATCGCTCGGGCCGTCTCGCGAATCACGCCCGGTTCTATGCCGGTCTCGATATAGGCCCATTCCGGGTTGAACGGCTGCACATGGGCCTGCAGCTTGTCGAAGCCACTGCAGTAACGCGCGACATAGTCGCGGTCATACAGTCCCTCGTTGATCAGCACATTGGCCCAGGCGAGCAGCAATGCCATGTCGGTGCCGGGCTTGATCGGCAACCAGTACCGCGACTTCGACGCCGCCACCGAGAAGCGGGGATCGACGGTGATCACGGTCGCACCGTTGTCCAGCGCCCGGGTGAAGGTCTGCACCTGGCTGTTGTGCAGATTCTCGCCAAGGTGCGACCCGATCAGCACGATGCAGCGCGAGTTGGCCATGTCGGTTCGGTCGGGCGAGCCGACGCCCTCGCCGAAGGTCAGGCCGAACGCGGTCTCGCGGGGACCCCGGCACTGTGCAAACGATGGATGAGCATAGGCATGCGAGCCATAGGCCTGCAGAACGCGGCGCAAGTGCTTGCCGCCATCGCCGTGCGAGAACAAAGCGAGGCGGTCCCTACCGTGCCGCTCACCGATCTCGAACATGCGCCGGGCGATGTAATCCAGCGCCACGTCCCAGCTGACCGATTCGAAGCGTTGACCGTCGGCATCGCGGACCCGCAGCAACGGCTGGCGCAGGCGGTCGGTATCCAGGTAGGCGCCGAGGCCGCCTGTGCCTCGGGTACACAGACGCCCGTCACAATGCGGATCGTCGGGGTGCCCCTCGATCTTCCACGGCCGGCCGTCCTCCTTGTAGAGGGTCGCGGCGCATTGCCAGAAGCACATATTGCATACCGTCGGAGAGGTCGTGACCTCGCCCGAACCCGGCAGTGCCTGGCTCGAACAGCCGCCGAGCAGGCCGGGCACCGTTCCACTCGCGCCGAGCGCTGCCGATATCTTCAGGAACTCACGTCGGTTCATACCACTCGTACCGCTCAGATGGTGTAGCTGCCGTCCTTCGCGACCGTCACGGTCTCGTTGAGAAAACGGTTGCTGATCCCCTTGGCGCTCAGCGTCTGATGCGCCATCTCGGCACGGATGCCATTGGCGCAATAGATCAACACCTCTTTCCCGGCGGGCAACTCGGCAAGCCGGTCTTCAAGTTGCTCGAGCGGTACGTGCAGGGCACCGGCGATCACCCCGGAGGCGGCCTCCTGGTCAGTTCGCACATCGATGAGGAACGCATCACCCGACTGTTCCAGGGCCATGAACTCCTGCGGGGCGATCGCCCCTGGCGCGAGCTTCTTGATGAACACGATCTCGGAACCCGCTGCACCCTGGTCGGTCGGCAGACCCTTTGCCTGCCAGCCGTCGAGACCGCCGTTCAGGATCGTCGTCTTGCCATAACCCCAATCGCGCAGTTCCTTGTAGGCAAGGATCGCCTCGGGCGAGGTATGACTGTCGGCATAGACGATGATCGGCGCACGCTGATCAGAGACCCCGGGCAGCTGAGCGATCTTCTGCTGCGCGATGAACTGCTCGGTCATCGCCTTGAGATCGGCCGTCGGCAACGCCACGGCGCCCGGGATATGCGCCTGGCTGCTGGCGGTACGGCTGCGCACATCGAGGATCACGTGCTGGGGATTGAGTTGCTTCGCCAGCCAGCCGGCCTCCGAGTGCACCGGCAGCTTGGCCTTTTTCCAACCCGGCAGGCCGGCCTGAAAGCCCTTCAGATTGGTATAGCCGGCGGCCTGCGCCTTCTCGACCGCTTCGCCGGTATAGGGGCAGGTTGGCCCGCCGCAGTAGAACACCAGCAGGGCGTTCTTGTCGTCCGGCAGCCGGCTGAGAAAATCGTCGTCCTTCGGGAAGGCCGACTTGGCGCCCGGCACATGGCCGGCTCCGAAGCGCTTGCCCGGTCGTGCATCGAACAGGTGGTAAGGCTGGCCCGCCGTCATGATACCCACCAGTTCCTGGACACTGATCTCGACGCCGGGCGGCAGACCGAACACGATCTTCTTGATCAGGCTCGCGGGTTTGCCGGGCTCGCGGTGGACCTCGACCAGGTCGGGCGGACCCAGCTCCTTGAGGCCCGCAGCGCCGTCAAAGGCCGTATTGGCATCGGTGCGCACCACGACCTTGGTGATACTCTTGTCCTTGCCCTTGACCTCGATCTGCAGGGTGCCGGCCTGTTTCGACACCACGGCAATACGGCCCTTGACGATATCCGCCTGGGCAATGCCTGCCAGCGCGGCTGCGAGGATCAAAACAATCAGCCTTTTCATAGTCGCCTCTCTCAAGATGCAGCGGTGGTTTGACGGCCAACGGCCTGCTGGACGACGCCAGGCCGTCTCCGCACAAGCTAGTCGGCGTTGTGCCGCCGTTCGAATCCGTCCCAGTTCTCTCGCTCACGAGCCCGCTGGCGGCGCAGGAACTCGCACTGCACCGGTAACGCGGCCTTGGCCAGCAAGGTGAATATCAACAGACCGAAGGCCCAGATGCCGATCGACACCATGATCTCGGTCATGCTCGGGGTGTATTCATAGATTTCGCCGATCGGCGTCGGGATGAAGGCCGGTACGACCAGGCCCATGCCTTTTTCGATCCAGACGCCGATGACGATCAGGATGAAAGCAAGGTTCATGGTCACCGGGTTGCGGCGCAGCGGATGGATCATCAGGATCATTACCGCGACCAGGAGCAGTCCGACGGCACTCCATATCCACGGCGTCAAACCGCTGTGTCCGTCGAGGCCGAGAAACAGGTAGCGTGCCGATGCCGCGTGCTCGCCCTCGTTGTAAAACTCGGTGAAGAGTTCGGCGAGCAGGAAGAACAGCGTGACCTGCAACGCGATCGCGGCGACCAGCGCGAGGTGGTTGATCACGCTCTGGCGGATCGGGTAGTCACTGATCGCTCGGATGATCTGCAGGCCAAGCGCCATTAAAGCCGGACCGGACGCAAACGCCGAGGCAATGAAGCGCGGGGCGAGCAGGGCATTGTTCCAGAATGGGC
>JASFVZ010000423.1:0-3195 GCA_050049565.1 Chromatiaceae bacterium
GCAACGCGACCTCGAGCGCCGCATCGGAGATGTCGGCGAGGTCGACCAGGGCATTCGGAAAGGCGAACGCGCAGGCGATCCCGATGCAGCCGCTCCCGCAGCACAGATCGAGCACGCTGGTGGCCTGGTCGCTGTCCAGCCAGGGTGCAAAGCCCTCTGCGATCAGTTCGGCGATCGGCGAGCGCGGGATCAGGACCTGGCGATTGACCTCGAACTCGTGTCCGGCGAACCAGGCTTTGCCGATCAGGTAGGCGGCCGGGATCCGCTCGTGGACGCGGCGGTCGAACAGATCCAAAATGCGCTCGGCCTCGGCACGATCGACCCGACAATCCAGATACGCGGGCGGCAGATGATGATCCAGGTGCACCGCGTGCAAGACCAGTGACAGGGCCTCATCGAGCGCATTGTCGGTGCCATGGCCAAAGCTCAGCCCCGCCTCGTTGAACCGGCTGGCGCCCCATCGCACCCAGTCCCTCAGGGTCAACACCCGGTCTGTCACTTCGTCCGGCATGATTTGGCCATCCACCGACAGCTTCCCGTCTGATTTTTCATCGACCAGTTTACGCCCGACCTCGCCGCGGGCGAGCGTGGCCGCGTAAGGACGTCGCACGGTAAGCTGCGAACGAGCATCAGAGGCGCATCCCGATGGTAGGCTCGTTCCGTACGCTGAAAGTCCAGATACTCCTGGCGATCACCCTTCTTACCGGCCTGTTCGCGGCGTCGGCGTTCAATTCCATGGTCGCCATCGACCAGCAGCGCGCCGACGCCATGTTGCTCAGAGTGGCGGCGCGGCTCTCCTACGAGCAGCAGGATCTGACGATGCAGTCGATGAAGTACCACGAGAACACGCCGCAGGACCAGACGAGCTACGACCGCGACCTGCAGTTCTACTTCGAGGACCTCAAGCGAAGTCTGGTCGAGCTCGACGAGATCATCGATGCCTTCTCGAGCAACCGCTTCAACCACCTTCCCGAGACCGCCGACCTGGCCGAGATGTGTCGCATGCCTGCCGCCGCGCAGCAGGCAGCGATCAAGCTTGCCGAGCACTGGGAAGTGTTTTCCTCCGATCTCGACGAGATGATCGGTGACGATCCGGCGATGCCGCTGCTGGAGAAGGCGGCCCGGACCATACTCACGCACAACGCCGAACTGGAGCGCTACAGCGGCGAACTGGTCGACATACTGCACCGTGAACTGGGTGAGCGGGCCGACCGGGCACGGCTCATCAATCGACTGCTGCTCGGCCTCGCCTTCCTGGTCGCACTCGGGATAGGGGCCTGGTTCTACCTGCGGGTACTGCGGCCGATGTCCCAGGCGGTCAGGGGCTTCCACGTGGTGGCCAATGGCGATTTCTCACACCGCGTGCCGATCGTCGCCGACAACGAGATCGGTTGGCTGGTCGGCGCCTTCAACCAACTGGCCGGGCGTATGGATACGCTGCGCCGCCTGCTGACCGGGCTGGAGCAGAACGGCGACCTCGACAGCACCCTGAAAACACTGTCGCAGACCCTGCCCAATCTTATGCCGGTCGACTGGATCGGTGTACTCGTGGTCGGGGTCGACGGGCGGATCCATCTGGAGCGGGCCTTCAGCGATGCCGAGCCCGATCCGATCGGGCAACAGAGCTTCGATACCGACCGCACGCTGCTCGAGGAATGTCTGAAGACCAGCCAGCCGCTGCACATCGCCGATGTGCAGCAGATGTCGCAGCTCTCGGCGCGCTATGTCTTTCTTCGCCGTCTGTATGATCTCGGCCGCCGCGACGCGATCTTCCAGCCGGTTGGCGGCGGCGGTGGCCTGCGCGGCGTGGTGGTGTTTGCAACCCGCTATCCGAACAGCTACCGCACCGAACACATCGAACTCCTGCGCAACCTGGGCCCCCTGATCAGTGTCAGCCTGGCGCGCACACTGCGGCTGATCGAATCGCAGCGCCTGGCGAATATCGGCCAGTTCACGTCGGGGATCGTCCACGAGATCCGCAACCCCCTGTCGACGATCAGCCTGGCGCTCGAACACCTCGCGCAGCTTCAGGAACTTCCGCCGAATTCCGGTCGGCGCGTCGCGCTCGCGACCGAGGAGATCGGCCGGCTGGATCGCCTGCTCGACGACATCCTGATCTACGCGAAACCGCTGGTGATCGACCGGCAGCCAACGGTACTGGCCGATCTGATCAAGGAAGTGAGTGCGGGGATCGACGACGACCGCCTGCAGCTCGAGCTGCAGGAGATCCCGGACGTCGCCGTCGACCGGGATCGTATCAAACAGGTCCTGATCAACCTGATCCGGAATGCCCTGGATGCGAGCCCTCCCGGTGAGTCGGTGACGGTCGAAGCGGGGCCGGCCGATGAGCCGGGTTGGGTGGCAGTGCGGATCTCGAACGGCGGCGCCGGCATCGCCGAAACCGACCGGCAGCGCCTGTTCGAGCCCTTCTTTACCACCAAACAGAACGGGACGGGGCTGGGCCTCCCGATCGTACAGCGCCTGGTGCAGGCGCACAGTGGCCGTCTGACTGTCGAGTCCGATAGGGAGCGCGGAACCGTGGCGACGGTCCGCCTGCCTCGGATCGGGAACCCTTCAACGGCGGGTCCCCGGGGAGCCCCTGGGAACCCGCCAGCTTGATGACCCGGTGAAAAGCGCCGATCAGGCGGCCTGTTCTTTCAGCCCGAGTACACGCTTTGCCACTTCGCGCTTCTCGCGCCGTTCGGCCTCGCGGGCCTTGCCGCGTTGCACCAGATCATCCAGCGTGATGTCCGTCAGGAACACGAAGATCTGCTCACTGAGGTCGTCCCAAAGGCCGTGCGTCAGCGAGCGCTGGCCTTCGTATACGGTCTTCTTGCCCTTGCACCGCGTGAACTCGACCCATTCGTCGACCGCGCAGATCACATCGGCGATCGAGATTTCGTCGGACTCGCGGCCCAGATAATAGCCGCCGCCCGGTCCGCGCACGCCGCGAACGAGACCCTTGCTGCGCAGGGCGGCAAACAGCTGTTCGAGATACGACAGGGAGATACCCTGGTTTTCGGAAATATCGGCCAGCGTCACGGGGCCGTCGGTCCCGTTGAGGGCCAGATCCAGCATGGCGGTTACCGCGTAGCGGCCTTTGGTGGACAGTCTCATATCGGCATCCTCGGAATGTTCTAGCTCTGAAAGTGACCCAGCATGTGCGTATTACCCAAGTAATCCGCTCAGGAATTA
>JASFVZ010000424.1:0-3194 GCA_050049565.1 Chromatiaceae bacterium
TTCGAAGCTGTTTCTATCCGCAAAGCCGGTGGCGCAATGAATCGATTACGCATCCAGCCATTGCTGATACTGGCATTGCTGACCCTGCTCGCGGGGTGCGCCACTCGCCCGGTAAACCTGCCGATCACCGAGACGGAACCCAGCAAGGGTTACCGATTCGAGACTCACGCGCAAAAGAACAAGAAAGACAACCTGGTCATACTGGCATTCTCCGGCGGCGGCACGCGCGCCGCTTCTTTCTCATACGGCGTGCTCGAGTTTCTTCGCGATACCGCGGTGGTTGGACCGAACGGCGAGAGGGTCCGCCTGCTCGACTCAGTCGACATTATCACCGGTGTATCGGGCGGCAGTTTTACGGCGCTTGCCTATGGCCTTTACGGTGACAAGCTGTTTGACGAGTACGAGCAGCGCTTCCTCAAGCGCAATGTGCAGGGCGAAATTGCTTCCCGCACACTCAATCCAGGCAACTGGGGAAAGCTGTGGTCGACGGGTTGGGGTCGCTCCGAACTGGCGGCCGAGCTGTATGACGAAATCCTGTTCGAAGGTGCCACGTTCGGCGATCTCGACCGCGGCGAGGGGCCATTGATCATGGCGTCGGCCACCGATATCTCCACCGGCTCCCGCTTCATCTTCGGTCAGCGCGTATTCGACATCATCTGCTCGGATCTCAATTCGGTTCCGCTGTCTCGCGCAGCGGCGGCCTCTTCTGCTGTACCGGTCGTGCTTTCGCCCGTCACGATCAACAACTATGGCGGCACCTGCAACGCGGCCACTCCGGAGTGGATTAAGCCATTCCTTGACTCCACGTCCCCGCCGCGGCCCGCGGCCCGTGCGATTCGCTCAATCAAGGCGGAGCAGGCCTACGGCGACAGCGTCCATCGACCCTACCTCCATCTTGTAGATGGTGGCGTATCGGACAACGTGGGCATGCGCGCCGCGCTTGACGGACTGCAGATATTCGAGGCACTGCACTTCGCCGGGCTTCCCTCGCCGTTCGATAATGTGCGCAGGGTTATCGTCGTCGTCGTCAATTCGCTGTCCTCGCCGCCCACCGACTGGGACGAATCGGAGGATCCGCCTGGCACCGTGGGCATTCTGCTCAAGGCGTCGGGCACTCCGATCGACGCCTTCTCTTTCGAGGCGACCGAGCTCTTGAGGGACACTGCCCACAGGTGGCGGACCTTGCGTGCAGTTCGTGAATCGCCTGCCTACAAAGACGTCAAGGACCCTGCCGTCAGGGCTGCATTACGCGTCCCTCAGGCGGAGATCTACGCCATCGACGTGTCTTTCCCACGACTTGAAGACAAAGCTGAGCGGGACTATCTGAATCAGCAGCCCACGAGCTTCGTGTTGCCTCCCGAGGCAGTCGATCGGCTACGTGCTGCAGCGGGGACGATCATGCAATCGTCGCCGGAATTCCAGCGTCTGTTGAGCGACATGGGAGCGAAGATCGTTGCGAAGCCGCCGGCAGCAGAAGATCCTGCGACCGTGGATGATTCATCCGGCAATTGAATGTTTTCACGCAGCATAGCGAATGGGCTTGTGTTCAAAGTACTTACGAGCTCGCCGCGGTGATTTCTGCAGCTTGCGCAGGTGGCTGATTGCCGCCTTCGTCAGCTGTGAATTGTCACGTGACGGCGCACGTCGGGTCACTCCGTCCTTCAGGTCAGCGTTCAAACATTCATCGGGGTTGATCTCCGGGCTGTCACTCGGGAGATAGAACACCTGTATCTGCTCTTAGTGATCAGCCAGCCAGTCTTTCACCTTGCGGGCGTGGCGCACTTTGAGGTTGTCGAGAATCAGGAACACCCTGCGATCGGCGTCCTTGGTCAGGCGCTTGAAAAAGTCGATCAGGATGTCTGCGTTCATCGCCCCTTCGAAGACCGTCCAGCGCACCTTGCCCTGGTTGGTGACTGTCGAGATGATGCTCAAACCCCCACGCTTGTTGTTGACCCGCTCCGATACTTCTGGGCAAAGGGTTTACCGTATCTTGGCGTTTTCGCAAGCTCTGCATCGTGCCAAGTTGGGTTCTTCGACGCTGCCTTGAGGATGCCGACAAAGTTGGGTCGATTTGGCCCAAACTGCCATCCAAGTGTACGGTCATCCGGCGATAGCCTTCGCCTTTCTGGAAAAGTAATGAATAGTTCCTTTGCTTCGCTTATCAAGAATCAGCGCCAAATCACCCTTTCTGTACTTGGAGACTCCTTAAGCTACGGGTACATGGTGCCAACTGGCTACGTTCACATGCTGATGGAGCTATTGGCAAAGGATTATCCGACGCACCTGTTCCGATTGCATAATCATGGGGTGTGCGGTGATACCGCCCAGGATGGCCTACGTCGCATGAGGGAGGCTTTGTTGCATCCGCCAGCTGACATCGCTTTGGTTCAATTCGGCATCAATGATTGCTTTGTTGGTGTTTCGGCAACTGAGTTCCAGGCAGCAGTACGGCAAATAGTTCGGGGCTATCAAACGGAATGCCCGAAGGGCATCGTTCTGCTGATACCTCCACCACCGGTTTATCCGTCCCAGGAAAACCTCATGCTTGAGCCCTTTCGGCAGGCAATGCAGGAGTTGGCCAGGACGCTAATTGTCGTATGTGTGCCCATTCATGAACATTGGTCTGTTGCTGAATCAGGCCCGCCCCGGTGGCTTGATGATGGTGTTCACCCAAGTGAAGAAGGGTACCGGTTGATGGCTGGGGCTGTTTATGCGGCCCTGACGCCCGGAATACCGGATGGACGCGACGCGACGGCAGCATGAAAACGAATCATCCGTAGGCTTCACAGGCATCAAACAACCGTTCCACCATATTGCGGTCTTTGCTGAAGCCACAAGGGACGGCCCGACGATTCTCGAAATAGCATCCCGTTGTCTCGGTGCCGGCGCTGCCAATGGCCAGCCAGACAGGGGTGTCCGCTCCCTCCTCCGGGCTCTGGTGACCGCCGAAACCGAGATTATTGCTGAGGGTCGAGTTTACGTCACCAGGATGGCAGGCGTTGACACGTATTCCTTGATCAGACAGGCGTTCAGCAAAGGCTGCGCTTAGCATACGGTCGGCCTGTTTCGACTGACGGTAGGCGGCGTCATTGTTGTAGCGTCGGCGGCGAAACTCGAGATCGCCCAGGTCCAGTCCGCCCGCCCAGTAGCTTGCCACGTTCACTACCTGCGACCGTTCGGCTGCGAGGAGGTAG
>JASFVZ010000425.1:0-3192 GCA_050049565.1 Chromatiaceae bacterium
GCCTCGGTCAGCATCGCCGACAGTGTGTAGCGGTTACTGTCGTAGACCTCGCCATGTGCCAGCGGCTCGCCGAGCGACCGCAGTTCGTCGCCGGTGGAGAAGAACGCGACACGCGGGCGCCGGAAAACGTCCAGTTCGGCGATGCCCAGCGAGGCCAGTACCCCGACGTCAGCGGCCTGCAGCCTTCGGCCGCGCCGCAGAATGTGCTGACCACGGCGGACATCCTCACCGGCAAGCCGAACATTCTGGTGCGCACGGTGTCGTGCATCGATGCGGATACGCCCGCTGCCGACAGGCTCGACCTGCTCCTGCATCACTACCGTGTCGGTGCCCGCAGGCATGGGTGCACCGGTCATTATCCGGATGCACTCGCCTTCACCGCACTGGCGTTCGGTGGTTTCACCGGCCATGACAGTTGCCACGACGCGGTACTCGCGAATACCGGATGACGGCAGGTCCGCGCCGTTCAGCGCGTATCCGTCCATCGCCGAATTCGTATGACTGGGCACGTCGATCGGAGAGATGCAATCGCTCGCGAGTACACGCCCCAGCGCATCACTTATCGGGACTTGCTCCAGTTGTTCGATCGGTGCGATCGCCTCGCGGATCGACAGCCGGGCCTGGTCGACCGACAGGGCGACTTCACCTTCGGCGTCGGCACAGGATGGCCGGACCACAATCCCGTCTTCCGGGATCGCCGTCATCGCCTCAGCCTGCCGTGCCGGACAGGGGCGGCGCCTGCCAGCCTATGTAGTCGATCAGGAATTCGGCGACCTGTCGGGGGTCGTTGATCGACAGGCAGGGTAGGCCGTCGGGCATCGGCTCGAGCACGTCCCGGTCGCAGGCGACAGCGATGACGTTGGCATCGCGGGGGAACAAGAGTGGTTTACCCAAATCGGACCGGTGCAGCTCGATCTTGGGGATTGGCTCGCGCTTGAAGCCTTCGACCAGGACAAGATCCAGCGTCTCGAGGTTCAGCATCGCCAATGCCTCGCTCAAGCGCGGTTCATCATGTTCCTCGCGGCATTCCTGGATCAGCGCACAGCGCTTTCGACTGGCGACCAGCATGACATCGGCGCCGGCCTTGCGCAGCTGGTAGCTGTCCTTGCCCGGTTGATCGACATCGAAAGCATGGTGCGCGTGCTTGACGACTGCGATGCGCAGGCCACGCGCCTTCAGCAGAGGAAGCAGCTGGGTCAACAATGTCGTCTTCCCGGTCCCACTGAATGCGGCGAAACCTATCAGAGGGACCGGTATGCGAGGACCGTTCGGGTCAACGTGTGTGGCTGTCACGGTGTCTCCCTTGTCGATGCCGGACGCGACCTGGCGTAGTCTTCCGGGGTATTGATGTTCCTGAACTGCTCCGGGATATGGCTGAAATCCACAGTCACGAATTTCTGCCGTGGAAACCATCGATCGATCTTGCGTTCACCCTCGTCCAGTGTCTGCTGCAGGCTCGACAGGGTGCGCCGGTGAAGCAGTGCATAGACCGGTTGCAGTCGTTGGCCGTCGTGCGCGACGGCGATATCGGCACCAGCATCTGTGTCGAGCCCGTCAGCGAGGCGTCTGGCGAGATCCCCTACCAGAAACGGTCCGTCGCAGGGCAGGGTCAGTAGATAGTCGGTCTGCATCGCCTTCAGGCCCGCGAGGAACCCGGCGAGCGGCCCCTGAAAATCGGCCAGCGGGTCGGGCAACACCGGCAGGCCCAATGCCGCATACTGTTCTGTGTGGCGATTCGCGCTGATCATGACCTGTCCGACCTGAGGTCGAATCAGGTCGACGACGTGGCTGATCAGCAGGCCGTCTCCGAATGGCAGCAAGCCCTTGTCTCGTCCGCCCATTCGGCGGCTCTTGCCGCCGGCCAATACGAGGGCGGTAATCTGTTTGTGATCGATCATCCGGACCGGCCCTTCACGCCCGAATACGGCTGTGCCGGTCGAGTAGCGTGACGTTCTTCGGGAACTGAACGAAGTCCGCTTCGCGTGTCGAGATGCTGCCATTGTCCAGCCGCATCATGCCGTCGCTGATCGCGCCGAAGTGACGCGGGTCGTGCGTTGCGATGATCAACGCCACCCCCTCGCGCTTGAGCGCCTCGAGCAATCGTACTGTCCGCAACCGGCAGTCCGCATCCATGTTCGCGGTCGGCTCGTCGAGCAGCATGGCGTCCGGCCGGCGCAGCCAGGCCCTGGCCAGTGCCACACGTTGGCGTTCGCCGCCTGACAGGCTGTCGACGCTCTGTGCGGCCAGCTCGCGCAGACCGGACCAGTCCAGTGCTTTGTCGACCGCCTTCAGACGCGCGCTGCGACCACCTTTCACCGGATAGGAGAGGTTATAGGTGACGTCGCCCTCGAACAGGTAGGGCTGCTGATGCAGATAGATGAAATCGACCATCAGTCGTCGCTTCACGCGTTGCCAGCGATGTGGCAGGCCTTCATAGACGACCTGGCAACGCTGGGGCTTTTCCATGCCCGCCATGATACGCAACAGGGTCGACTTGCCTGCGCCGTTGTTCCCACAAAGAAGTCGGCACTCGCCGGGACGCACCGTGACATCGGTCCCGTTCAGGATCTGACGGTCACCGTACCGCTTCTCGATTCGCTTGAATTCGACTGCTTTCAAACTGCGTGTCTCCCCTTTCCCTGCAGTACCTGCAGAATGCCGTTGAGCAGGAACGCCAACAGCAGCAAAACGATGCCCAGCGCTATGCCCTGGGCGAACTCTCCTTTACTCGTCTCGAGTGCGATGGCCGTTGGGATGTTGCGCGTGTAGTGCAGAATGTTTCCGCCGAGCATCATCGATGCCCCAACCTCGGCGATGATCCTCCCAAAGCCTGCGAGCATCGCCGCCAGCAGTCCGAATCTCGCCTCGCGCATCAACGTATAGACGGCCCGTAGCATACCGACCCCGAGTGTCCGCGCCGTCTCCCAGGCCCGGCGGTTGACGGACTGCAGCGCCGCATGGCCCATGGCCACGAGGATCGGCAGGGCCAGCGCAATCTGTCCGATGACCATCGCAGGCTGGGTGAACAGGAGTTGCCATTCCCCGAGCGGTCCCTGCCGCGAGAGCAGCAGGTACAGGGTCAGCCCGACCACCACGGCGGGAAACGATAGCAGGGTGTTGAAAACGGCGATCAACAGACGGCGGCCGGGGAAGGTCCCGAAGGCCAGCAGGAACGCAATCAACAGGGCAATC
>JASFVZ010000426.1:0-3190 GCA_050049565.1 Chromatiaceae bacterium
GGTCTACCACTACAACCTGCCGAAGAGCCTGGAGAATTACTCTCAGGAGATCGGCCGCGCCGGGCGTGACGGCCGGTCAGCCCTGTGTCGCATGCTGGTCTGCCCCGACGATCTCAACGTGCTGGAGAACTTCATTTACGGCGACAGCCCCGACGCGTCTTCGGTCCGCGAACTGGTCGATACGCTGTTCGATCAGGGCGACGAACTCGACGTCAGCCTGCACAGCCTCGCCACGGAGACGGACATCCGACCGCTGGTACTGCGTACCCTGCTCACCTATCTCGAACTGGACGGCTACCTACAGGGCGGCACGCCATTCTACGCGGATTACAGTTTCCGCCCCCTGTACAGTTCGCGCGAGATCCTCGACCGCTTCGACGGCGAGCGACGCACCTTCCTCGCCGGTATCTTTCGCCACGCCGTCAAGGGCCGGACTTGGTTCAAGCTCGAGATCGGCCAGACCGCCGTCACCCTTGGCAGTTCGCGCGAGCGGATCATCAGCGCGCTTGACTGGCTGGCGGAACAGGGACTGCTGGAGGTCAAGGTGGCCGGCATCCGTCATCGCTACCGCGTGATGCAACGCCCGGATTCGATCGCGTCCCTCGGCAAACAACTGCACCGCCGCCTGCTCGAGCGCGAACAGGCCGAGCTGCAACGCCTGCAACAGGTGTTGGACCTGGTCTCACGTGACGGCTGCCAGACCAATGCCCTGGCCGCCCACTTCGGTGAACAACGTCAGGAACCCTGTGGCCACTGCAGCTGGTGTACCAAGGGGGTAAGTCCGGTCCCGCCACGACAGGCGGCCGAGATCGACGAGGCGCTGTGGCGGCAGGTCGAGGCGCTGCAAACCGAACACGCGGGATTGCTGGCCGATCCCCGCCGACTGGCCCGCCTGCTGTGCGGCATCGCGTCACCCGGGCTGAGCCGAGGCAAGCTGACCGGGCACGACCTGTTTGGGCGCCTGGACCAGCTGCCCTTCGCGGCGGTGCTGCGTAGGGCGGAGGAAGGCACGGATAAAAGCCAGAATAGATCTGAATGAAGTCAGGCACGGCGCGTTCATCATCCGGCCAGTACATCGTGTAGTGCGTTCAGCAAACGCGCCACCTTGTCCCGATCGGGCACCGGCAAATGAAGATACGGCTCCCCGCTTTCGGGATCACGACGAACCAGTCCGGATGACGGTTTACCCGCCTTGCTTTCGGGAGACTGTGCCATCTCGGTGAGCAGCGTCTGGGCGAAAGCCAGCAGCGGCTTCCAGGGATCGCTGCGCTCCTTGTCACTGGCATCCGGGATCGGCTCGTCCGTTGACTCATCGACAGCCGCCGCTGTCGATTGCTCGCCAGCTACGGCAGCGGCCGACGGATCGACGCTCTCTCGATTCGGCGATTCTTCAGGGGGCTGGGCAGTGGCGCGTTCGACACTTTCCATAAAGCGCGCCAACCGACTGCCGCCCAGGTGCACCTGCTTGTCGCCGCCATCCAATACCCCGGCAGCCAGTGACTGCTTGAACTGGAGCAGACCCATCAGATTGTGCTCGATGCTCGCCTCGGCAACGAAATTCATGACCTGCACCGGACGATGTTGGCCGAGGCGGTGGGCGCGGCCGATGCGCTGCTCCAGCACGGCCGGGTTCCATGGAAGATCCAGGTTCATGACGACGCTCGCACATTGCAGGTTCAGCCCAACGCCACCGGCATCGGTCGACAGGAACACGCGACAGGCCGGATCACTCTTGAAGCGCTTGACCAAGGCACCCCGTTTCTTTGCCGGCACACTGCCATGAAACAGCACATGACCATGGCCGGCCTCGTCGAGCGCGCTGGACAACAGCTCGTGGCTGCGTAGCCATTGGCTGAAGATCACAACCTTGACGTCGGGCTCGGTGAGCAGGTCAGCGAGCACGCGCAGCAATTCCGGGATCTTGTGACCATGATCCTGTTCCGGATCGAGCAGGTAGGTGCTGTCGCAGACCATGCGCATGCATTGCAACGCGGCCATCAATCGCTTCTGATCGCGGTCGGACAGGAAGTGCTGCCGGTTCCAGCGCGCGACAATGCGCGCGACGATCTCGGCATGTTCTTCGTGCAGCTCCCGCTGCGCCGCCGTGAGCGGTAGCAGGTAGACCTTGTCGCGGCGCGGCGGCAGCTGTTCGAGCACCTCGGCCTTGCGCCGGCGAATCAGAATCGGTGCCAAGGTCGCTGCCACTTCGTCGAGATGGCGGTAACCGACCACCTTGCCATTGTCGGCAGAGATCTGATGGTGCTCAAGAAATCGCCAGGTCGGACCCAAGCGGTGTTGGTCGACGAACTGGACGATGGACACCAGCTCGCGCAGGCGGTTTTCCAACGGTGTCCCGGTGAGTACCAGGGCATGGCGGCTGCGGATCTGTTTGATCGCGCGCGCGGCCTTGGTGTCCCAGTTCTTGATGCGCTGGGCCTCGTCGGCGATCACGAGATCGGGCGCCCAGGCGTTGATCAGGTCGAGATCGCGCCGCAATGTGTCGTAGTTGGTGATCTTGAACCCAGCTGGCTGTGCAAACTGCCGGGCACGCTCGCGTTTCGACCCGCCGATCACCAGGGCATCGTGACCGGCCAGGCGCGTTATCTCCTCCCGCCACTGGTGCTTCAGCGAGGTCGGGCAGACAACCAGCACCCGTTCAGTGCCGAAGTGACGTAGCAGGATCTCAGCCGCGGCGATCGCCTGCACCGTCTTACCCAGCCCCATGTCGTCGGCGATGATCGCCCGACCTGCGCGGACGGCGAACAGAGCGCCTGAGCGTTGATAGGGGTAAAGCGGCAGCTTCAACAATTTGCCCAGTGCTGGCGTGTCCGCGCCCTGCGGGAACAGCCCCCTCAGTCGATGACGGCGCGCGGCGTCTGCACGCCGCTCCGCGGCGAAGTCGAGGGCATCGGCGTAACAACGCACTTCGTGCCGCGAACGTCGCGCCGCAGCCACGAAGTCATCCAGATCATCGAACCGCTCGGTCGGCAGGCGCCAGCCATCTTCGACATCGAACAGCGCGCGGGCCCGTTTCAACAGCGCAGGCGTACAGCGCCGGCCCGGCCGGAACGCGATATGGCGTTCGGCGCCATAGCGCAGGTAGAGCTCGCTGTAGTCGGCCGCGAAGCCACGCCGCAGCGCCGTCTTGCCACCACGTCGGCGCTCCAGTTTTCCGAGCACAAATTCGATG
>JASFVZ010000081.1:0-7552 GCA_050049565.1 Chromatiaceae bacterium
AAGCGTTGGGTCTCCTCTCGGTGCGGGTCACCGAGCACGCCGATACGATTGCTAAGGAACTCGGGCGACAACGCCAGACCGCATTTGGTCTCAATGCAGTAACGCCAGCTTGTATAGTCGCTGGGGAATATCTCCGCCGCATGGCGATCGCTTGCTTCGGCCATCATCAGCCCTCGTTCTCGTTCGCGAACCATTTCGGGAAGGGGTCCTCGAACGCCTTCCAGGCCTTGGGGCCGGCTGCCATCTCGGTATCGCTCAGCAGGCAGCGATCGAGTATTTCTCGGGTCTGCTTCGGCTCGAGGTGCTGACCGATGAACACGATCTCCTGGCGGCGGTCACCATACTCACCTTCGAATTCCGCCTCGATACGGGCGCGGTATTCTGGATCGTCTGGCCAATGCTCACGCGGCGCCGCCGCCCACCAGATCCCGGCCGGACCATGGCGCACGATGCCCCCAGCCTGCGACCATTCGCCTGCCGCATTGGGTCGCGAGGCAAGCCAGAAGAAGCCTTTTGAACGCAGCACGTTGCCCGGCCAGTCGGTCTTCAATGCCTCGGCGAAGCGTGCCGGGTGAAACGGGCGGCGCGCACGATAGACGAAGCTGCCTATCCCGTACTCTTCCGTTTCGGGCGTATGCTCGCCGCGGATCTCGGCCAGCCAGCCCGGCGACTGCGCGGCGCGCGCGAAGTCGAAGCGCCCGGTGCCCATCACCTGGTCCAGCGGCACCTTGCCGAAGCTGGCGTAGAGGATCTCGGCGTGCCGGTTGAGCTGACGCAGGGCATGCTCCAGCCGCTCGCGCTCGGCGCTCGTGATGAGGTCGATTTTATTAATGACGATCACGTCCGCGAACTCGACCTGGTCGATCAACAGGTCTGACACAGTGCGCGCGTCTTCCTCGCCGAGCGACTCGCCGCGTGCCTGCAGACTGTCCGCCTCGTCGAGGTCGACGCTGAAATTGACGGCGTCCACGACCGTGACCATGGTATCGAGACCGGCGACGTCGGACAGGCTGGTACCGTCCTCGTCGCGGAACGTGAACGTCTCGGCCACCGGCAATGGCTCGGAGATGCCGGTCGACTCGATCACCAGGTAGTCGAAACGTCCTTCTTTGGCGAGACGACTGACTTCGACCAGCAGGTCCTCCCGCAGCGTGCAGCAGATACAGCCGTTACTCATCTCAACGAGCCTTTCCTCCGCGCGGTTCAGCTGGACCTCCTTGTCGACCAGCGCGGCGTCGATATTGACCTCGGACATATCATTGACGATCACCGCGACCCGCCGTCCCTCCCGGTTGTTGAGGATATGGTTGAGCAGCGTGGTCTTGCCGGCCCCAAGGAAACCGGACAGGACGGTGACCGGCAGTTGCTGGTTGGTACCAGTCGAAGAAGGCATCTTGGTTCTCCTTTTCGATCGCGAAGCGTCGGCGATGGAAGTTGGCTCAGTCGCGCCAAAGCGGATCGAGCGTAATCAGCGTGCGCAATGATGTGGCGGGCCCCAGCTCAGGTGACCGTTGGATGGCGCCAAACGCCTCGTTGTCCTGCCACAGGGCACCCTTTAGCAGCACGATGTCTCCCGGAGCAGCCTGGATGAACGTGCCATCTCCCGCACCGTCGGAGTGAAGATTGTTTCGATCGACACCCTGGTCGTTCAGCCATTGCGTACCCGGGCCCTGGTAGGTACACACCAGTCGAATGCCGGTCCGGTCGACATGCCAGCCCGGGCACATCGCACGCCCTATGCGTACGAAGCGCAGACCGACTGCGACGCAGCCCAACAGCTCACAGATGATCTCACGCAGGAAGACCAGATCCTCGATCAGTGTTGCTCGCCCCGGTCTGGCTGGCAGAAATTCGAGCCGCGGCGGAGCGTCTGCCGACAGGACATTGAGCACCTGCGTTTCGCCTGCCGGATGCAGTTCAGAAAGATACCTCTCGATGGCGGGATCGATCTCGCGTCGCCAGGTACACACCTGCACCTGGGGATCGAATACCTCGACGATATCCGCGAGTTCAGAAACCCGCCGCCAGGTTGGTACCGTGAGGGCCGCTTCGGGAGTGCTGTTGGCCGCATCCATGGCTCAGCAATCCAAGCAGAATAGGACGCGAGTCTGGCCGGAGCCAGCGATTGGTGGCGAGCGATGGACCAGCCCGCGCCCGCTATTGTCCGGATAGGCACCGCCCTTCAGGATGCCCACCCAAAATGACTTGAACTGCGAAGGTCTTCCGAAGCGGATGATTCCGTTGTTGGGGGCGCCATTTGCCTGCGCGGCGCGATCGACCTGCGCATCAGGTAACCACTCGGTGCCGGGACCACGATAGGTGCACAGCAGTCGCAGGTGCGTCTGATCGACGTGAAACCGTTGACAGCCATCGGTCGCAGTGGTCTCGAGGCGAACGGTCACGTCGCGTCCCTGGGTTATTTCGAAGAACAGATCCGCCAACTGCCGCAGGTCGCTGCGCCAGTTTCCGAAGGCGGACGGATCAAGCGCCTGTTGCTGCAGCAGAGCGCTGATATCGTCATCGAAGGACGTTGGCGATGTGTGACAGCGAACGTCCGGCAGCTGATGTGCTTGCAGTTCCGACAGTTCCATCGTTATCGCCGCTTCGGCCGGACGTCGCCACAGGCTGAGATTCACGCCGGGGTCGAGGATCCGATGCAGCACATTGGGCTGATTTCCGGCCGCGTGAGGCGACTCGGGTAACCGTGATGTCGTCGGACTTGGCTGGGGTGAGATTGACTGCATCCGTTCGCCGATTTTGGCTTGAGCACTTAAGGTTATATTGTTATGCACTAAGATATCATATCATGAGGAATGCAGTTCCAAGGCGTCGGATACTACGAGTAACTGCGGACTGACCACGGTTTGCCGGCTCCCGGCCAGTCCTTTGCTTTCTCGGTTCCTCGGATCTGTCGATTCAAGGTCGCAGTCGGTGTCCGCAAACCCAGCCTATCTGTAACCCTTGGCGGTAGACATTGCAGCGGCGGGGCGAAAAACTGTGGTCTGTCCCCGATAAACTTGCCGGCGCTAATGCCGGTGGTACTCGGACTTGATATAGACGTCCGAGATCGATGAGCCGTCCCAGACATAGCAGTAATGTGCGCCTTGCTGGACTGGCGAGAGAAGTCGCGGCCTGAAGACGCCGATGCACTCCGAGCCGGGGTCACGCACGCTCTCGTACACAATCCCGTTCGAGCCTCGGGCCCGAAGGGCTGCGGCGAAGGATTGGGCCGGACCATACTGGCCCGGATCGGGGTGATACAGATCCGGTCGAGTCGCTTTCTGTCCACGGATGTCGTGGAACTGATCATTTATCTCCGAGGCATACGAGCGCATGTCGATCTCGATCGGTGGCTCTTGCGATGCCCGGAGGAAGCGCTCGCGGTGGAATATGGTTTCTGAGATCGCGGTGTCGATGCCTATTGCGGCGTAGTAGATGCCGCAGCTTCCATCCGAAAAACGGCTTCCTTCCGCATTGAGATGGGTGAAGGCGGCCATGATGGGGGTCGTAAATAGGGGACAGACCACGGTTTACCGGTTTGAGGACGGGCGTTTGTTCTGCGTGGCGGGATCGGGTTGCTGGGCGATTTCTGAGTTTTCGACGTGGCCAGAAGCAGGACGGTAGCTATTGGCCGGTCGTCATCGAAACCGTGGTCTGTCCCCGATTACGTGTCCCCGATTACGAGATGCTGGATCCGAGGCTATCTTTAACTGCTATCGAGCGGTCGACCCGGTGTAGAGACCCGAGCGCAATCAGGACTGACCATGTTTATCAGCGCCCTTGAACTGTTCAAGATCGGCATCGGCCCCTCCAGTTCGCACACCATGGGGCCGATGCGCGCCGCCTGCCGGTTCATCGAGTTGACCAGGGCCAGCACTCTTCCATCGATGCCGGATGACGCCTGGCGTCTGCAATGCACCCTGAAAGGTTCTCTCGCCTACACCGGTCGCGGGCATGGCACGGACCGTGCCGTGATCCTGGGGCTCAATGGTTATCTGCCCGCCGAGCTCGCCGGCCTCGATGTCGAGGAGTTGCTGCATCGACTTTGCCGCGATCATCAGCTCGACATCGGCGGCGGCAGCATCGGCTTCTCTCCGGGGCGCGATATCGTTTTCGATCGCGGCGCGCCTCTACCCGAACACAGCAACGGCCTGGTGTTCGAGCTGTTCGACAGGTCGGGCAGGGTGATGTTGTCGGAGGTCTTCTTCTCTATCGGGGGTGGTTTCGTCAGTACCCGAAACGAGTTGGCCGGCCTCGTTGCGCCGCTGAAGATGGAGGCCGCGGCCGATTTCCCCTTTGGCTTTGCGTCGGCGCGCAGCATGTTGCAGATGGCCGCAGACTCCGGCCTTTCGATCGCCGCGATGAAACGGCATAACGAGCTCGAAGTGCTGACCGCCGATGCGCTCGACACCGGGCTCGACAGCATTTGGGCTGCCATGCGCCGCTGCGTCGACAGCGGCCTGACGGCCGAGGGTGACCTACCCGGCGGTCTCCACCTGCGGCGCCGCGCCAGGGCGCTGCACCAACAGTTGGAGGTCGGGGCAAAGGGCACGACCGTCAATGACTGGCTGTGTGCTTATGCCATGGCGGTCAATGAAGAGAACGCAGCAGGCCATATGGTGGTGACGGCGCCGACCAACGGTGCGGCCGGCATCATACCCGCCGTTCTTTACTATCTCGCCGAACACGAGGGTGGAACGCCGGATCAGGTGCGTGATTTTCTGCTCACGGCCAGCGCTATCGGCGGCATCATCAAGCACAACAGCTCCATTTCGGGGGCCGAGGTCGGCTGCCAGGGCGAGGTTGGCTCGGCGGCCTCGATGGCGGCAGCCGGCCTGTGTGCGGTACGCGGTGGAACACCGCGGCAGATCGAGAACGCAGCAGAGATCGCGCTGGAGCACCACCTGGGCATGACGTGTGATCCGGTCAACGGCCTGGTTCAGGTGCCGTGCATAGAACGCAACGGCTTCGGCGCCATCAAGGCCTATGCCGCGGCATCCCTCGCGATGCGCGAGAGCGGCGAACATTTCATGCCACTGGATAACTGCATTGCGGCGATGAAGCAGACCGGTTTGGAGATGTCGGAAAAGTATAAAGAGACCTCGCAGGGAGGTCTCGCGGTCAGCATCACCGAGTGTTGAGACCTGCGTGGTCGCTATCTCCATCAATCAAGTGTAGTGTCCAATAATCGTCTGGCCCCTGGGGCTGCTGTCTTACGCGGCATGCCCCGGTTTTTGCACCAAGGAAGTGAACTGCAGACGGACTTCTTTCTCGATTAATGGCTCGACGATTTGCGCTGGCGGCGTGTTGCAACCGAACGGTTGCTCAAGCGTTCTGCAGGAAACTGGTCGCACAAGACCGGGCAGACGCGGACAGACCGCCTGAAGGCAGGCTGTATCTCAGGAAACCATCCATAACCATGGAGAGAAGCAGATGCGACGATTCGAAAACATACTAGTGGCGGTCGATCTGGGTGATGAGAGTTCGTGGAAGGAAGTCCTGCCCACGGCTGTCGATCAGGCGCAACACTCCGCCGGTAAGCTGCATATCGTCACGGTTGTACCGGAAGAGCCTCCGCAGCTTGCGTGGCTGCCCAAGGACTACAGCGCAAAAATGATCGCGCATGCCAATGCGCAACTGACCCAGCTGCTCGAATCGCATGTTCCGGAAGAGGTGAGGGCGCAGCACCATGTGCGCCAGGGAACGATCTACAGCGAGATCGTGAAGTTGGCGAGCGAGCTTAAGATCGATCTGATCGTCATGGCGTCCCATCGGCCCGAGCTCAAGGACTATTTGCTGGGCCCTAACGCGGCGAGAGTCCTGCGGCATGCCGAGTGCCCGGTATTGGTCATTCGTTGATCTCGACCGTTCCATTCGATTCGGATAGTGCCGTGCCGACGGCCTGGTCGATTGAACCGGCGTTGGCTCACCGGCATGCATTGACTTGCGATAACACTGAACACCCTCTGAGCGCATCTGCATACCGGCTTTCCTGGCGGTGCCGATGTGTCGGAAGCGGTGCGAAAAATACAAGGGGACTCAACTGATGGAAGCACTGACAAGCTTGGTAAACGCGGTCAACGGCGTGGTCTGGGGGCCGATGATGCTGGTGCTGATCCTGGGCACCGGGCTGTTCCTGCAGATTGGCCTCAAGATAATGCCGATCAGGAAACTCGGTTACGGGTTCCGCTTGCTGTGGAAGGGGCGGGTCGCTCCCAGCGGCAGCAAAGGCGAAATCAGCCCCTTCAATGCGTTGATGACGTCACTGGCCGCCACCATCGGCACGGGGAACATCGCCGGGGTCGCGACCGCGATATTTCTTGGCGGACCTGGCGCGCTGTTCTGGATGTGGTGCACTGCACTGGTCGGCATGGCGACCAAGTACGCCGAAGCGGTCTGCGCCGTGAAGTACCGGGAGGTCGATGAACTCGGCAACCATGTCGGCGGCCCGATGTACTACATCAAGAACGGCCTGAGTAGCAAATGGCTGTGGCTGGCACCGGCGTTCGCGGGTTTCGGGGCCATTGCCGGCTTCGGCATTGGCAATACCGTGCAGGCCAACTCGGTCGCCGATGTCCTGAATTCCTCCTACGGCATCCCGGCCTGGGTGACGGGGGTGGTACTGCTGGTGCTGGTCGGGGCGGTGATTCTCGGCGGCATCAAGCGCATCGCGCAGGTCGCCGGTCGGCTCGTCCCCTTCATGGCGATTGCCTACCTGCTGGCGGGTCTGATCGTGCTGGCTATCAATGCCTCAGAGATACCGGCTGCCTTCGGCTTGATCTTCACCCATGCCTTCACCCCGATTGCCGCGACCGGCGGATTCGCCGGGGCCGCCGTATGGGCCGCCATACGCTTCGGTGTGGCCCGGGGCGTGTTCTCGAACGAAGCAGGACTGGGCAGCGCGCCGATCGCCCATGCGGCCGCGCAGACCAAGGGCCCGATCAATCAGGGGCTGGTCGCGATGCTGGGTACCTTCATCGACACGCTGATCATCTGCAGTATCACCGGGCTTGCGATCATCACATCCGGGGCCTGGACGTCGGGTGAGACCGGTGCGTCCCTGACCTCCGCTGCGTTCGAGACCACGATCCCCGGCGTCGGCTCGCATGTCGTGACCATCGCATTGGCCATATTCGCCTTTACGACCATGCTCGGATGGTCGTTCTACGGCGAGAAATGCGTCGAGTATCTGCTCGGGGTAAACTCCATCAAGCCGTTTCGCGTTCTCTGGTGTGTGGCGGTTCCGCTCGGCGCCACGGCCGACCTTGGTTTCATCTGGCTGCTGGCCGACACTTTGAACGCCCTGATGGCGATTCCAAACCTGATCGCACTGGCACTGCTGAGCCCGGTCGTGTTCAAGTTGACGCGGGAGTTCTTTGCCAGTGACGGGGCGACTGAGGAGGCTACCGCGAAGGCCCCGGACTGATATCGGTGATGCTGGTCCGGGCCGGGTAACGACACCCCGGCCTGGTCCGACCGCGGAACCTCGTGCCGGTCCCGCTGTCGCTGGAACTGACACTGTGCGAAGCGTGTACTGCGATGCGGATTGTCC
>JASFVZ010000427.1:0-3185 GCA_050049565.1 Chromatiaceae bacterium
AAAACGGCCCCGTCCCTTCGGGTTGCGCCCCAAAATGCGCCATGCAGCGTTGCTCGTCGTTCATTTAGGCTCACTAAACCTCTCTCCTCGCGCCTTGCCTGACGCATTTTGGGACTGCAACGCTGGGTCTCAGTTAGTGTGAACAGGCCCTAAGGTTTCCCGGTTCTTTACCAGTGGCATCTGACGCCGTTATCATGATGCTTTGCGTTTAGTAGGAAACAGTCGTGGAAAACATTACTAGCAGTGAAGCCTTCCACAAGGCGTTATCTTCCCTTTCCCTGGCTCAACAACGGCAGGTCGGCGCGCGCTTCATTGGGCACGTTCTCGACCTCACCGACGGACGTTGCACTCAACATGCTCAACAAGTTGCGGAAACCAGTGGCATAAGCCCTGAAGAGTTGGAAGGCGCCTATCGCGCTGTGCACTCCGTTTACGTATCGACACAACCTCATTCTGATCTATCGCCGATGGACTTTAAGCAGCAGGCTGCACACTTCGTTTCAGAAGCATGCATGATCTGTTTGGCCCCAAGCTACGAGGGGCGCACTGCCCATCATCTCGCCGAGAAAGTAGCCAACTATTGTCGTATGGCCAGAATCTGCTCCAGCATCGAGCATGGCGGGGAAACCCCGAAGTTCGGTGCGGCGGAAGGAGCGATAAAGAAAGAAATGGATGCGCAGTACCGAATACTCAGTGAGTTCTTGAAGGGTGCTTGAGATGTTGTGTAATAGGACCGGTACTGGCGGAGAGCGACCATTTCCAACCATGTCGCGGTGAGGAAAGTCGATAACCTGAGAGCGTGTGGTTGTTAGGGCCGGTTTTGGATGCGAACGAACTGCTACGAAGAGGCCGCATCACAGGATGGTCAGGTTGACACTGCGGCGCCAAGGGCAGGGATCTGGCTGCGGGCTTCGGGCGTTTGGTTTACGACCGAATTGCGAAACGGCTTCCACTCGTCCCTTGTCGCCAGTTCAGTGCGCGCACGCTTTTCCCTGTCCGGTGACTCGAAAAACGGAATTGACCGGCAGCGGCTAACGCGTGTCGTTTTTCTTCGTACGCCCAATGATACGTCGTGCTTCAATCAGGTTGCTTGCCAGTATGCCTCTCCTGCTATAGAAATCCCCGCACGAGGTAGAGCATCAATAGCAGTCCCAGTATACCGACAACGATATTGACGAGCATGCTCATCGCAATGTTGTAGCCGGGTGGTATCTCGATAGGTTTCAAGCTTGCCAAGATGCGTCTGTGCTGAATGGCGGAATAGGCGGCAAGAAACGAGGCCATGAGGATGAAGGCGGTCCCGACGATGAAAGAAAAATGTCGCTGGAGCAGTTCTACCTCTTCTCTGCCAGAGTTCTCGAGGAACAGCCCAAAGCGTTCGATGACAAAACCGAAAGCCATCAGCGATACGCTCGTTCGATTCCATGCCAGTAATGTGCGTTCTGCGGCAAAAAATACCCTCGGGTCGTTCAGATCGGACATCTCATAGCCTTGTGTGCTTTGATCAGGGGTGGTCAGCATATACTGCAGCGTAGCGTGTCACTCTTCTCGAGCCAGTGCTGGATGCCGTCCCTTGTTGCCTTTGCCGATTCGGCGCACCAAAGCAATTCTTGGTCCACCTGATCGATCAGGTTACGAGAAAACTCCACTTCTGGCGGGCGCCAATTTTCGGCAGATTATTCAGGCGGAGGGGTACCTGCCTGCAGAACGTCTTTCTTGAGCCCGAGTTGTCGCCGCAACTGTTTGGCACGGCGCATACTCGCTTGAGGGCACATGCTATTTCGACGAACGGAGGCCGGCAGTGACAGACTCTTCCTCGAAGACGACGCACGTATTTCCTATCGATCGCTTCCTGCACGCGAACGAAGCGCGGCTGACCGCGGGTCTCTCCCCGTCCTCAGCGCTGGCGGCCTATCTGGACTGGGCCGTGCACCTTGCGAATTCCCCAGGCAAGCAAGGCGAGTTGTTTGAGAAGGCGTTTCGCAAAAGTCTCGCATTTAGCGTGTACCTCGGCGATCTGCTCTCGGGCAAGAAGGGCGCGTCGTGTATCGAGCCGCTGCCACAAGACCACCGCTTCACTAGCGAGGACTGGCAGCAACCACCCTTTGCTATCTACTATCAGGCCTTCCTTCTCCTGCAGCAGTGGTGGCACAACGCCACCGTGGATGTGGAGGGAGTGTCCGATCACGATCGGGACGTCGTGGCTTTCTCAGCGCGGCAGGCTCTCGATGTGTTTTCGCCTTCGAACTTTCCTTTGACGAACCCCGAAGTGCTTAAGGCCACCATCGCGACGGGTGGTATGAATCTGGTTCGCGGGTTTCAGAATCTGTTCGAGGACTGGGAGCGGGCTGTCCTACAGCGGCCGCCGGTCGGCACTGAAAATTTTCGCGTCGGCAAGGAGGTTGCCATCACGCCCGGCAAGGTGGTTTACCGCAATCGGCTGATCGAGCTGATCCAATACGAGCCGACGACCGAGACCACGTACCCCGAGCCCATTCTGATCGTTCCGGCCTGGATCATGAAGTATTACATTCTGGATCTTTCACCGAATAACTCGTTGGTCAAGTTCCTGGTCGACCGGGGCCATACGGTCTTTATGATCTCCTGGAAGAACCCGACCGAGGAAGACCGCGATCTCGGCATGGATGAGTATCTGGAGTTCGGCATTATGCGAGCGTTGGAGGTGGTTCGGACCAGCGCCACAAACCGGTGCGTCCACGCGGTGGGTTACTGCATCGGAGGCACCCTTCTCTCGATCGCGGCCGCCGCGCTGGGCCGTGACGACAAGCGCTGGCTCAAGTCGATGACGCTGTTCGCCGCACAAACCGACTTCACAGAAGCCGGCGAACTGATGTTGTTCATCGACCAGAGCCAGGTCTCCTATCTTGAAGACCTGATGTGGGACAAGGGTTACCTCGACACGAGACAGATGGCGGGCGCCTTCCAGCTGTTGCGGTCCAACGATTTGATTTGGTCGAGGATCGTGCATGAGTACCTGATGGGCGAGCGCACGCCGATGATCGACCTCATGGCCTGGAATGCGGATGGCACGCGCATGCCATACCGGATGCACTCTGAGTACCTACGCAAGCTGTTTCTCAAGAACGCGTTCGCCGAGGGACATTACGACGTGGGCGACCGTCCGGCCGCCCTGACCGATATCCGTATCCCAGCCTTCGTGGTTG
>JASFVZ010000428.1:0-3178 GCA_050049565.1 Chromatiaceae bacterium
CAGCAGGCGCAATTCAGTCACCATATCTGATGTCCGGCGGGTGCGCTGAGGAACGGGTGGGCGGCCATGCCCATCCATAACGCAGATATCGCGGCGATCTTCGAGGAAATCGCCGAACTGCTCGAGATCCAGGGCGCCAACCCCTTTCGCATCCGTGCCTATCGCAACGCCGCCATCACCATCGGCGAATTCGGTCGTGACCTGCCGGCGCTGATCCGCAACGGTAAAGAACTGCCGAAGATCGCCGGCATCGGCGAGGATCTATCACGCAAGATCAACGAGATCGCAACCACCGGCCACTGCACCCTGCTCGATCGCCTGCACAACACGCTACCGACGACCATCACAGCGTTGCTGAAGATCCCTGGCCTTGGCCCGAAGCGGGTCAGGGCCCTCTACGAAGAGCTCCATGTGCAGGACGTCGCCGCGCTGCGGTCGGCCGCCGAACAGGGGCAGATCCAGGCCCTGCCCGGCTTCGGCCCGAAGACTGAGCGGCGCATCCTGCAGGCCTTGCACGCACAAGGCACGCAGGAACGCCGCATCGAACGCGCGCTGGCGGGCCAGTATGCCGAGGCCCTGGCTGCCGAACTGCGCCATGTCGACGGGGTGCAGCAGGTCGACATCGCCGGCAGCTACCGGCGCTGCAAAGAGACTGTCGGCGACATCGACATCCTGGTGACGGCGATGTCCAGCCAGGCGGTCATGCAGCGTTTCACCGGTTACGACGAGGTGCAACAGGTGATATCGCAAGGCGGTACGCGGGCCACCGTGATGCTCAGATCCGGCCTACAGGTGGACCTACGTGTCGTCGGGGTGGAGGCCTACGGGGCCGCACTGGTCTATTTCACCGGCTCCAAGGCCCACAATATCGCGCTGCGCAAACGCGCCCAACGCCGGGGCCTCAAGCTCAACGAATACGGCGTGTTCAGGGGGAAAGAACGGCTCGCGGGAGAGACCGAGGAGTCCGTGTACGCGGCATTCGGTCTGCCATGGATCCCGCCCGAACTGCGTGAGGACCGCGGTGAGATCGAGTGGGCCGAGCGCGCTGAACTGCCGGCGCTGGTCACACGCCGTGATCTGCGCGGTGACCTGCACTGTCATACCAGGGCCAGCGATGGTCGCGCCACGCTCGAAGAGATGGCCGATGCCGCCAGGGCGCAGGGTCTCGACTACCTGGCGATTACCGAGCACTCGCAACGCCTGGGCATCGCGCACGGCCTGACCGCCGAACGCCTGCTCAAGCACATCGATGCCATCGATCGCCTGAACGACCATCTCGAGGGGATCACCCTCCTCAAAGGCATCGAGGTCGACATCCTCGAGGACGGTTCACTGGATCTCCCGGACGAGGTACTCGGACAGCTCGACCTGGTCGTCGGTGCCGTACACAGCCGGTTCGACCTGTCCCGTGCCCGGCAGACACGCCGACTGCTCAAGGCTATGGCGCATCCGCATTTCACCCTGCTCGCCCACCCGACAACGCGCGAACTCGGCAAGCGCGCGCCGATTCAGGCCGACTGGCTGCGCATCATCCGCTATGCCAGAGAGCGCGGTTGCTTCCTCGAACTCAACAGCCAGCCCAATCGGCTCGACCTGCTCGACACCTGGTGCCACGCGGCAAGAGATGAAGGGGTGCTTGTGGCGATCAATTCCGATGCCCATTCGCAACAGGATCTCGACAACCTCGAGGGGGGGATCGGACAGGCGCGCCGCGGCTGGCTGTCCGCCGAAGACGTGCTCAACAGCCGCAGCCTGCGCCGGCTGCGTCCGCTGCTCAGACAAACGATGTGAATCGCGACGTGCGACCGGGGATCAGGTCGACGACAGCCGCGTGGTCGGCAGCCCTCCGCTGTCGAACAGCGTCAGCTCCCAGATATCCTCAGCGACATCGTGACGTACGAGATAGACGCCACCGTCATCGCCGCGCAGCTTGAAGTATCGGTGCCGGGGGTCGAGCCACCGATCGATCACCTCGCTGACCCCGACGCGGCGATCGCCAAGTGTCAGCCGTTCCGGTGTCTCTTCACCGCGATAGCCCGCGTAACAGACGACATCGATCTGAAGGCTGCGCTCATTCATTCGCTATCTCTCCAGGCCTGAGATCGCGCCCGCATCTCGCCGATCGGCCGGCGGGACAGCGACACGGGGACAGACCGCCTTGATCTCATCGTAGACGACCTGCGGTCTATCGAGGTAGCGTCGTGACAGATGAAACGGCACCAGTCGTGCCACGCCGGCTGCATCGGCGATCTCGCCACAGGCCCGACCCGTCAGGTGGCCATGTTTGCGCGCCTGCGCTTCATCCGCCTCGATGAATGCCGCCTCCAGAAACAGCGTGTGGGCATTGCGTGCGAGCCCCTGCAGGCGTGCTCGGTTCTCGGCCGTATCCGCCAGATCAGTGGCATACACCAGTCGCCTGCCGGGGCTGGTCAGGATCAGCGCGTCCGCGAGTGCGCCTGCCGGCTGTTCACTGTCGTCCGGCAACTGCACGTCGGCATCCAATTCGCCCAACGTCAGGTATCGCTTGAGTTCGTTGATCCAAGGCCCCGGCTGCAGACCCAGGTCGCGTAGCCGATCGGTGCGCACATGGTACTGGCTGCTCGGTTCCCAGGCGTAGGCCAATACCGGGGTGTGATGATCGAGCGTGATGGCGCGTACTCGGAAACCGGGCTCGCGAAGCACGATACCGTCTTCGACCGAGGTGCTGGGCAGCGTCTCGATGCCAGCCCGACCGGCCTGAAGTCGACTGTGTTGCAGAAGATCGCCATGCAGTTCGGCGACCTCGAAGACCGGACCGGCCTCGCCGACACGATCCCACAGAAAGCCGCGGATCAGACCATCGACCTGCCGCGCCAGGCCGGGTGGCCCGACCAGGCGACAGACCGGCAGCTCTCCGATACGTGAACGCATCAGCCAGAAAAAGCCACCGAGGTGGTCCATGTGCGCGTGACTCACGAAGACATCGCTGACCTGATGGGCGACGCGTGCCGACAGCCTCCCCCCATCCCCGAGGTCGAATAACAGGCTTCGGCCCTGATGGCGCAGGCGCACATGCAGCAGCGGATCGCCGAACACCCCGTTTACGAGCGCGGCATCGACGCTGCCAACCCGCGTGAACGGACGGGGTCCCTGACGGGCGCACTGGTTCGGCAGGAGCCCAGCGGGTGGCGCATAGTCG
>JASFVZ010000429.1:0-3175 GCA_050049565.1 Chromatiaceae bacterium
GTGCTGTTGGAATTCCGCAGGCCCATGCGCGCTGAACAGCTGGTCCCGGCTGTAGACACCGCCCTCCTTGAGTTGCTCGGAAAACAGCAGCGGACGGCCCTGCTGCTCGGCGAAGGCCTTTAGCCAGTTGAGCGCCCGCGGCGGTATCCGGCGGCCTACCGGAACGGCGACGTCGACCGGGACGTTGCGCCAGCGTAGCTTGTCGTAGATCACGATGACCTTCGCATTGCTCGGCTTCATCCAGTCCGGGAGCGGGCTGTCCGGCACGATCCAGCCACAGTTGAAAAGAATGCAGGGATCGGTAGGCCGGTTTGCGTAGTCGTCGCATCCCGCCCCGGTGCTGTGTGGACAGGGGCAACCGGGATACACCGCGTGGCCTTGGATGGTCATCTGGACCCAGCCGTCACAGCAGGCCGTGCAGGGTTGGCAACGCCGCCCGCGTTGCCTGTCCGAACCGCTCAAAGTCGGTAGACCGTCGTCGTCATGATCTTCGCGGTCAACTGCATCAGGCCCTTGATCGGCCCGGGCAGCTCGCTGCCGCCGTGGGCCATCGCCTTCTGGCCATGCGCTATCTCGTCGGCCTTCATCTGCTCCAGGATCGAACGCGTCTTCGCGTCGTGCGGATCGAGCTGTTCGAGGTGGCCATCGAGATGGCCCTCGACCTGACGCTCGGTCTCGGCGACGAAGCCGAGGCTCCAGCGGTCGCCGGCGACGCCGGCCGCGGCGCCGAGCGCAAACGAACCCGCGTACCACAACGGGTTCAGCAGACTGAGTCGACCGCCGAGTTCTTCGACCCGCTGCTCGCACCAGGCCAGGTGGTCGTTCTCTTCGGCGGCCGACTGTTCCATGCTCTCGCGCACCGCCGGATCGCGCGCGGTCAGCGCCTGACCCTGGTACAGGCCCTGCGCACAGACCTCACCGGTGTGGTTGATGCGCATCAGTCGCGCCGTGTGGTCGCGTTGCTGGTCATCGAGTTCCACCTCGTCGGCGGCGTCCGCCGGGTTGCTCCGGGTCGTGGTCTGCGGCCGTCCGAACAGTGTTCGCAGCGCCTGGTCGAGGTTGATCAGCAGCTGGTCGGTCGAGGAAAGGTCACGTGGGGTCATATCGGTTCACCCGTTATTTCGGGTCGGTAGCGCTCTTCGATCCGTGCATGGTAGCGCGAAGCGGTGCGCTCGATCAGCTGTCGCGCCAGCAGTTCGACCGGGTGTAAGACCTCGACAGACTGCCGCAGCATCGCAATCCCGGCGGCCAGATGGATCGCGCAGCCGACGTTGCCGGTCAGCAGGACGTCGGCATCGCTGTCCAACACGTCCGCCAGCAGCTGGTCGCGGAGCTGGTCGGCGGTCTCGGGATGTCTCAGCAGATAATCGCCGGCCGAACCGCAGCACTGCCCGGGTGTCCCGACCTGCGTCACCACGAGACTCGGCACCAGCGCCAGCAGATCCGCGGCCCAGCGGGCGCCGTGCAGGACATTCTCCAGCGTGCAGGGCGTATGCAGCAGCACATGCTGCTGGCGTGGTGCGAAATCGCTCCTGTCGAGCGCGCCCTGCTGCAGCAGGAACTGGCAGATATCCTGGTGCGGCGCCGGCAGCGCTGGTGCGTAATCCGCGAGATGGGCGCCACAACCGCTCGCGATGCTGACAACGGCGTCCAGTTCACCGGCAAAGGCGGCGCGGTTGCGTTCGGCAAGCCGGTCGGCCGCTGCGCTGTCGCCTGCGTGCCTCGCCAGCGCGCCGCAGCAACCGGCAGTCTGCGGCACGACGACCTCGAATCCGGCATGCACCAGCAGGCGCAGCGCGGCTACCAGTGCCCCACCCTGCTGCGCCGAGGTTGCACATCCGGTAAACAACCCGACCCGACCGCGTGCCTTGACGCCAGGCGGATAGCGGCCCGGACGCGGCGGGGCCTCGGCATAGAGCGCGCGGGCCAGCCGATGCTGTCGATGCAGATGTGGGACGGGACGTGTCAGCCAGGGTGGCGCCAGGCGGGCCAGCAGGGTCGCGGCCCGCAGACGTGCGGGGCGGTCGACCAGTGAGCGGTACCAGGGCGGCCTGACCGGCGGCAACAGCCGGGCCCTCGCCTCGTCCATGATGGCGCCGAAGGCGACGCCGGACGGGCAGATCCGCTCGCAGCGCCGACACAGCAGGCAGCTGTCGAGGTGTCGGCGAACCGGGTCCTCGGGCGCCAGGGCGTGGTCGATCAGGCCCTCGATCAACGCGAGTCGGCCGCGTGGCGAAGCGCTCTCGATATTGCTGACCCGAAAGGTCGGGCACTCGGGCAGGCACAGACCGCATTTGACGCAGCGATCGACGGCCAACGCCAGTTTCTCCGGGGGCTGGTACTCGGGCATCTCCCTATAATGCCAACTTGTCCAGCAGTCGGGCGGAACACCGTATGAGTCACTACAGCCACCATGTATTTTTTTGCACCAACCTGCGCGAGGACGGCCGCCAGTCCTGCGATCAGTGCGGGGCCCGGCAGTCGCGGGAATACGTCAAGAAACGCTGCAAGGAACTCGGTATCAGCGGCGCCGGCCGGGTCCGGATCAATACCGCGGGCTGCCTCGATCGCTGTGAGCTCGGTCCGGTGGTGGTCGTCTATCCGGAAGCGGTCTGGTACACCTATATAGACCGGCATGACCTCGATGAAATCATCGACAGCCATCTGGTTAACGGCGAGATCGTCGAACGCCTGCTGATAGATCCCCCCGCTACCAACCGGGTCGGATCTGCGGACTGAGGCGACCGATCGCGCGTGGCCGCCGGCCCCACATCGATCCACTGCCCCTTGACAGGTCGCCCAAAATATTAGATTATTCTTACATGCTGATCTCTAGGGTCAGTTCTCCTCCATCCTCCTTTGGTGGTTATCTTGAGCGCGACATCCCCCGTCGCGCTTTTTTTTGCCCGGCGTTGAGGTCGGCACACCGGGAAATCCGCTCGGCCTGCCGCGAACAGGGTCTGTTCCGCCGCGGCGCAGATCACAGGGCCGATCAGGATCTGCGCCTCCCAGAGCCTGACGGTATCGGTTGACGGCACCCGGACCAGCTGGTCGCATCCGCCGCCGCCGCGATTCCGGCGAGCACCGACCGTTCAGAGAGGCCTGCCGGTTTGCCTCACACAGATTCGGTGATCCGAGTCTTGACCCCCGGCCGGTTGGGCGAAGAATTCGGCAT
>JASFVZ010000431.1:0-3173 GCA_050049565.1 Chromatiaceae bacterium
GGCGCGAACGAAGGTCTGGTACAGCTCAGGCTGGTCGAGGCGGTCGTTCAGGCGGTTGTCGAAGCGCTTCTTGATGAAGCCCGCACAACGGCTCGCGATATTGACGACCTTGCCGACCAGGTCGGCATTGACGCGCTGGGCGAAGTCGTCGAGGTTGAGATCGATGTCATCGACCCGCGAGCTGAGTTTGGCGGCGAAGTAGTAGCGCAGGTACTCGGGGTTCAGGTGCTTGAGATAGGTCCGCGCCTTGATGAAGGTGCCGCGGGACTTCGACATCTTGGCCCCGTCGACGGTCAGGAAGCCATGCGCGAACACGCCGGTCGGCTTGCGGAAGCCGGCCCCGTGCAGCATCGCCGGCCAGAACAACGCATGGAAATAGATAATGTCCTTGCCGATGAAGTGGTACAGCTCGGCGGTCGAGTCGACATTCCAGAAGGCGTCGAAGTCGATGCCTTCGCGGTCGCAGAGGTTGCGGAAGCTCGCCATATAGCCGATCGGCGCGTCGAGCCAGACGTAGAAGTACTTGTTCTCGGCGTCGGGAATCTCGAAGCCGAAGTACGGCGCATCGCGCGAGATGTCCCAGTCGTTGAGTCCGGACTCGAACCACTCGTTGAGTTTGTTGGCGACCTCTGCCTGCACATGCCCGGCCTTGTGCCAGTCGCGCAGGACCCGCTCGAAGTCGCCGAGCTTAAAGAACAGGTGCTCGGATTCGCGTTCGACCGGTGTTGCGCCCGAGACGGCAGATACGGGGTTGATCAGGTCGGTCGGCGCATAGGTCGAACTGCAGACCTCGCAGCTGTCTCCGTACTGGTCTTCGGCGCCGCATTTCGGGCAGGTACCCTTGATGAAGCGGTCCGGCAGGAACATCTCGGCCTCGGGGTCGTAGGCCTGGGAGATCGTGCGCCGCACGATGTGACCGGCTTCGCGGTTGCGTTCGTAGATGGTCGTCGCGCAGACCCGGTTCTCGTCCGAATGCGTTGAATGATAGTTGTCGAAGCCGATCTCGAAGCCGGCAAAATCCTCGGTGTGCTCCTGCCAGACGCGCTCGATCAGGGCCTCGGGCGTGATGTCCTCGGCGCGGGCCCGCAACATGATCGGTGTGCCATGCGCGTCGTCGGCGCAGACGTAGTAGCACTCGTGGCCGCGCAGTTTCTGAAAGCGGCTCCAGATGTCGGTCTGGATGTACTCGACCAGGTGTCCCAGGTGGATCGAGCCGTTGGCGTACGGCAGGGCACTGGTGATCAGGATGCGGCGGGGCTTGCTCATGCGAGAGACCGTTGGAATCAGACCGTCGATGGAAGACCCGTCATTATTTCACGCGTGCGCCCGCCCGGGCATGTTTCGCGGCCCCGCGTTGCCGGGCCAACCGTCAAATCCCAGAGGTTGAGTCGTCGAGCGGAACTGGCAGCATCGATTCCTGAGTAAAACACTATGTTATCTCGGTGGCGGTGGTGTAATATCGCCGGCCCTGGGGACGCGCCGTCCCTGCGGGCCCTTCAATGCCCTGGCAGGGGTGGTGACATCGCAAACGTGACGCAGGAAAACACTATGGCAGAAGTCAGCAAGGAACAGATCGAAGAGGCTATCAAGGGCTACATCGAGCCACATCTCGAGACCGATCTGGTGAGCACCAAGTCGGTTAAGGACATCACGATCGACGGCGCCACCGTTAAAGTCGAAATCGTGCTCGGGTTCCCCGCGCGCAGCGTGTTCGATGATATCGCGGCGGCCGTCAAGGGTGCGGTCGAGGGCGTCGCAGGCGTCGACCGCTGTGACGTGAGCGTGACCTCGAACGTCGTCGCCCACTCGGTGCAAAAGTCGCTGAAGCCGATCGACAATGTCAAGAACATCATCGCCGTCGCGTCGGGCAAGGGCGGAGTCGGCAAATCGACCACCGCGGTCAACCTGGCGCTGGCGCTGGCCGCCGAGGGCGCGCAGGTCGGCATCCTTGACGCCGACATCTACGGGCCGTCGCAGCCCCGCATGCTGGGCATCACCGGAAAGCCGGAGTCCAAGGACGGCAGTACGCTCGAGCCGATGATGAGTTACGAGCTGCAGGCCATGTCGATCGGTTTCCTGATCGACGAGGAGACGCCGATGATCTGGCGTGGCCCGATGGTCACTCAGGCGCTCGAGCAGCTGCTCAACGACACCAACTGGTCGGAACTCGATTATCTGATCATCGACCTGCCGCCGGGCACCGGTGACACCCAGCTGACGCTGGCACAAAAGGTGCCGGTGTCCGGCGCGATCGTCGTCACCACACCGCAGGACATCGCCCTGCTCGACGCGCGCAAGGGCTTCAAGATGTTCGAGAAGGTCGAGGTGCCGATCCTGGGCATCGTCGAGAACATGTCGATCCACATCTGTTCGCAATGCGGCCACGAGGAGCACATCTTCGGCGAGGGCGGCGGACAACGTATGGCCAGTGAGTACGGCGTCAATTTCCTCGGTGCACTGCCGCTCGAGACCCGGATCCGTGAAGAGACCGACTCGGGCAAGCCGACCGTGGTCGCCGAGCCCGATGCGCGGCCGTCACAGATCTATCGCGAGATCGCCCGCCGGGCCGCGGCCAAGCTCTCGCGCCAGGCCAAGAGCTATGCGGCGAAGTTCCCGAACATCGTGATTCAGAACAACTGACCCAGCATCGTCAGTCGCCCCTGCGGCCCAGACCGGGGCTCAGCGAACCGGACCCCCGCCGCATGGCGGGGGTTTTTGTTCGCGACCCGCCGCTCCGGGGCTTCACCCCAGGCCGCGTCAGGTCTGGCCAACAGCGGCGTTGCTGATTCAGAGTCGGGGCATGGCCCTGGACACCGCCCAACTCGGCGCCTTTATCGCCGCGACGCTCGCCCTGGTAGGCTCGCCGGGACCGGCCACGCTCGGCCTCGCGGGTGCCGGCGCGGCGTTCGGTTTTCGCGCCGCCCGCCGATTTCTCGCCGGCATGCTGTGCGGAGCGGCAACGAGCATCTTTCTGACCGGCACCGGCGCGGTCGCCGCCTTGCTTGCCGTGCCCGGTGTCGCACCGCTGATGGTCGGGGTGGCCGCGCTCTACATGCTCTACCTGGCCTACCGTATCGCCACGGCGCCGCCATTGGCCGAGCAGTCAGGCGGCCGGCCGGTCCCCGGCTTTCTGCCGGGTCTGTTGCTGGCGCTGATGAATCCGAAGGGCTATG
>JASFVZ010000430.1:0-3173 GCA_050049565.1 Chromatiaceae bacterium
CGCCGGACACTGGCGATGCCCGGTCGATCAGTCCGTCGCGACGCCATCGACGAAGCCGTCGCGCGCGGCCTTGGCACGCTCGAAGATCGCCAGCAGCCGGTCCCCGTCGGCCGCATCGATACTCTCGGCCAGATCGGCCATCTCATCGGCGAATGCCAAGAGCATCGGCCGCAGTGCCGCCCGGTTCGCGAGGCAGATATCGCGCCACATGACCGGGTTGCTCGAGGCAATGCGGGTGAAATCGCGGAATCCGCCGGCGGCATATCGAAAGATCTCGTCGTTCTCTTTCAATCCCGCGAGCATGTCGACCAGGCCGAACGCGAGCATATGTGGCAGGTGACTGGTCGCGGCCAGCACTTCATCATGATGCTCGACGGACATCTCGGTGACGTCGGCACCGCAGGCGGCCCACATCGCACTGATCCGTGCGACGCCCGCAGCCGCGTTCTCGGGCAGCGGCGTCAGAATGACGCGCCGGTTGTTGTACAGCTCCGCAAACGCGGCGGCCACGCCGTTGTGTTCGGTGCCGGCGATCGGATGGCCCGGCACGAAGCGCGCGAGCACCTCCGGAGCGACCGACCGACAATCGGCGACGACACTCCCCTTCGCGCTGCCACCGTCGGTGACCAGTGCATCATCCTTCAGCACCGGCGCCAGGGCGGCGAAGACCGCGCGCATCGCGCCGAGCGGCGTCGCGACGAACACGATATCGGCACCATCGACGGCCTCAACAACATCGTGCGTGTAGCTGTCGATTACCCCAAGTTCGACGGCAAGGTCGAGGTTGGCCTTGCCCCGACCACATCCAACGATGGAGGTGACCGCACCGGCCGCACGCAGCGCCCGCGCCAGGGATCCGCCGATCAGACCGACACCGATGACCGCTAGGCGTCCGAACGATTCGCTCACAGCACCTGTTCCAGCGCCTCGAGGAAGCGGGCGTTCTCGCCCGGCAGACCGACGCTGACGCGCAGGTGCCGCGGCATGCCGTAGTTGCCAATCGGGCGGGTCACGACGCCTTCCCGCAGCAAGGCCTGATCGACCTCGGCCGCGTCGCGCCGCAGATCGATGGTGATGAAGTTGCCAAACGAAGGAATGTAGGGAATGCCGAGGCGGTCCAGGCCTTCGGTCAGCTGTGCCAGTCCGCGTTTGTTCAGCGCGACGGATTCGTCGATGTACGACTGATCGGTGAGCGCTGCGATTGCAGCCGCCTGGGCGAGACTATCGACGTTGAACGGCTGACGAACCCGGTTCAACAGGTCGGCGACGTCAGGATGGGATAGGCCATAGCCGACGCGCAGCGCGGCCAGGCCATAGGCCTTCGAGAAAGTACGCGTCACGATGAGGTTCGGAAAATCATCGAGCCACTGCGAGGCATCGGGATGGTCGTCTTCTTGGACGTATTCGAAGTAGGCCTCGTCGACAACGACGATGGTCTGTTCCGGCACGGCGGCGATGAACTCGCGCAACGGGGCAGCGGGGATACGGGTACCGGTCGGGTTGTTCGGATTCGCGATCCAGACCACGCCGGTATCTCCGCCCAACCTCGCCTGCATGGCCGCCAGGTCATGGCCGTAATCGGCCGCCGGGACGACATTGAGGTTTGCCCCCGTCGTCATGCTGCTCAACGCATAGACGGCAAAGGCGTACTGGGAGAACAGACTCTCACGCCCACGCCCGAGAAAGACCCGCGCGATCATATCGAGCACGTCGTTCGAGCCATTGCCGACGGTAATCTGGTCAGGTGCCACGCCGTGGTGTGCGGCCAATGCCTCGCGCAGGGCAAAGGCACCACCATCCGGATAACGGGTCAGTTCCTTGAGTTCGGCCTCGATCGCCGAAACCACGCGCGGACTCGGGCCCAACGGGTTCTCGTTCGACGCCAGTTTGATCGAGTCAGTGATGCCGAGCTCGCGTTCGAGTTCGGACAGCGGCTTGCCCGGCTTGTAGGGCTTGAGGTCTGCCAATCCAGGCGCGGCGCGGTCGATAAATCGGTTGCTCATCAGATCACCAGGTCAGATCCAACAGGTTAGGCATGGGCCGAAGTCGGGCGGCTTACAGGACCGCGTTGGGGTACGAGCCCAGTTCCTTGTACATGCCGGCTTCAGAGCGCAGCGTGTCGAGCGCCGCGGCAACCTCAGGATCTTCCCGATGACCCTGGATATCGACGAAGAACACATAATCCCAATTGCCCCTGCGCGACGGGCGCGACTCGATACGTGTCATGCTGATCCCGTGTCGCGCGAGTGGCTCGAGCAGGCGGTGCAGCCCACCCGCCTCATTGCGCGTCGACAGTAACAGGCTGGTCTTGTCGCTTCCGGAAGGTGGAACGGCCTGCTGCCCGATCACCAGGAAACGCGTCGTGTTGCCGGCTTCGTCCTCGATGTTCGGCGCAAGCACCTGCAGGCCATACAACTCGGCCGCGGTCGTACCGGCAATGGCTGCTGCCCCGGTCTCGCCCTGTGCAAGCCGCGCGGCCTCGGCGTTGCTGCCGACCGCGACCCGCTCGACCGTCGGCAGGTGGCGGTCGAGCCAACCGCGACACTGCGCCAGCGACTGTTGATGCGAGTAGACCCGCTTGAGCCCCGCCAGACCCGACGGCATGCCGAGCAGGTTATGGTGGATCCGCAGTGTCACCTCGCCGCAGATCTGCAGCGGCGAGTTGAGGAACATATCGAGGGTATGACTCACCACGCCCTCGGTTGAGTTCTCGACCGGCACTACGCCATAGTGGCACCCCCCGCTCTCGACCTCCTGAAAGACATCCGATATCGCCGCCAGTGGCACGGTCCCCACGGCATGGCCGAAGTGTTTGAGCGCGGCGGCCTGGGTGAATGTGCCCTCAGGGCCCAGGAAGGCGATTCGCAGCGGCAGTTCGAGCGCCAGGCATTCGGACATGATCTCGCGAAACAGCCGTGTCATGGCCTCGTCGCCCAGTGGCCCGGCGTTGCGCGCCTTGACGCTTCGCAGTACCTGTGCCTCGCGTTCGGGCCGATAGAATACGGCGTCGGGATCGGTCGCGACCTTGATCTGCGCGACCTCTTGTGCCGCGGCGGCACGCGCATTGAGCAGATCCTGGATCTGCCGGTCGAGCGCATCAATGCGATCGCGGATCTGACCGAGTTCCTGGCCGTCGCTACTCATGCCCGAATAGTAACCCGCCCGCAACGCGC
>JASFVZ010000432.1:0-3170 GCA_050049565.1 Chromatiaceae bacterium
CCGTCGCACGGAGCCGCAACGCCGACTCATAGAAGGCGTCGAGCGCCCGCTGCCGTCGACCCATCGAGACGTACAAGTTGCCGAGCTCGCCGAACAGGTCGGGATCGACCGGATAGCGGGCAATGGCTTCGATGTACGCCGCTTCCGCGGCCTCGAGATCGCCATTCCAGAATGCACGGCGGGCAGTCTGCACCATTGCTGCACGATCTGGCGCAGGGGGTAGCGACCAGGTGTCTCCGGCCACGGGCGGCCTGAATGCGCTGGCGCTGGCGCTGGCGTAGTTCGGCAGGGTCCCTCCGATCAGCTGCGGCTGACGTTCTCCGACCGGCGCACCCTGCGTCGTTCGACCGGCCGGGTCGGGCGGCGCGTCGGACGGCAGCGGTGCAGGCTCCGGGTCACCGTCAGGACGGAACCCCATCGGAGGCTTTTCGGGAACTGGCGCCTGGTCGGGCGGCGGCGCCTGATAATGGACCTGCGGGTTTGGTGGCATACCCCGATCCGCGAACAGCCAACTGCCCACCACGATGAAGACCGCGAAGGTGAGCAACACCAGGTGGGAAGCGACGAGACTCAGCAGCGTCGTGATCAGGCTGCCCGGCATGCGCGGCGACTCAGTTCAGCAGGTCCGCATACAACACGGCCGCCAGTGCGTTCCACTCGGCGGTCGCCTTGCCGCGCGGTTCCTGTTCGAACACCGCAAGCCCTTCGCTGAAAGATCGCCGGTAGGCGGTGCGTTGCGACAGCCGAGGCTTCACGTATCGGATACCCGGCAGGGACACCAGCGCTGCAGCCGCCTCATCGGTCTCCCGGACCGAGCGGTGGGTATCACCCCGGTTGATGAATCCGATGATCTCCGGTGCCGGGTTCCCGGCGGTGGACGCGACGAACCGCAGAAAGCGCTGTGTCGACCAGATGTCGGCCTGGCTCGGGGGAACAGGAACCAGGAGACGGTCGGCGATGCGGATCGCGGCGCGAAGGTTGTCCATCGAGGCCGTACCGACATCGATGAGTACTTCGTCGAAGTCCTGAAAACCATCACCGTATTGCATCTGCGCCGTATCGAGACGTTCGACCGTCGGCTCGAATCCCTCCTCGCGCCGAACCTCCAGCACGTCGGTCAAGGTCGCCTGAGGGTCGGCATCGATCACGGCAACGTGACGCTCGGCCATGACCAGCCAGACGGCAAGGTTAAACGTGATGGTGCTTTTGCCAGACCCTCCCTTGAGGCTTCCAATCACCGTGATCATGCACGCGATCCTAGCGCCTCAGCCGCCGTTGCACCAGACACAACGGGCCCTGCCGAAGGGTACTTCATACGTCGTCGCCCAAGCCGGCGGACGTCTGTCCACCGGGCGATGAAGTGGTTTCGCATGGAGTTGCGAAGGGCGCTTCGTCGAAACGCCCAAGATCCGATCGGCCGGCGGCCGGAACTGTGACTGCATGGTCCGCACCGGCGCAACCGCTTGTGCCGCAGGACGCCAGCGCGCGTTCCACGCAGGCATCGGTGAACCCGGGTAAGCAGACGGGGTCACCGCACTGGTCCGCCCGCCAAGATGCCCAGTCGAGCGAGCTCCCGGCGGCTGCGCACGAACAACGCCGCGCCGTTCATCCGATTTGACCGACGGACGCCAGGACGCCGATTGAACAGCCCTTGCCTGACCTATGATGACCGTGGCGGGCCGGGTGGTGCCGATTCCGTCTTCCTGATTCATCGCGTCGATCGGTGCGAAGACCCGCGAGCCTCGCTGCGCAGTGGTATGCCGGCCGAAAGGGACTGAGCCCCGGGTGTTTGTCGCGGCCCCTTGGTTCGCCAGCACCCCGGCGGCCGGCCGCCGCCGGTCAGCGCTGCCAGCGACGGTCGGTGGTGTCCCGGGCACATTTCGCATCGGCGATCGATGCACGATACGCCACTGAGGTCTGACGGCCTTGCGATACCCAGGACTGTTGAAGCCATGATCCGGCATGGCCCGGGCAACGACCGTCGAACGTCCCTCAAGAGCAGGGGTCGGCCGTAGGCTGCGCGGCTGTGTGAGCGAGCCCATGCGGCCATGGTCGCGCACGACCGCACGCGGTCGCTGCACAACCGGTCTGAAGTGCGGCATGCGCAGCAAAGGTTGCGCCCCGGGCGCGTAGCTTGCGGCCGGGGCCATCGAAGCCGGCCGCCACGCCTGCTCGAAGGCCAATGACGTGTCGACACCGAGCAACCCGATACCGAGCACGATCGCACCGGCGATCGCCGCATCTGTTCTCGTCATCCTGGGTGCTGATCCTCTTGCTTGCCCGGCGTGCGGTGAACCACCTGCGGGGGCTGCGCGCAGGAGAATCTAAGTGCCATGCCGATGGCATGAAACGCGCCTTAGGGATTGGGACGCTGCAATTCGATGGGACGGCCGCAAGGGCGACAGGATTTCCTACCAGGAACGCCAGTAACCGGTTCGGGGGGCTGACGGCCTGATCGCCGACGTCGCCATCGAATTCCGTGCGCTATTGGCGAAGGACGTCCGGAACTGTTGTGTAGTCCCGGCGTTCGCCTGAAGCCGCTCGTAAGGCAGACGATGGCGGGTATCGGGACGGAACTGTGACCAAGCGCCGGGGGCGGAAACGGCGGCCGATGGTTGATTCGTGGCGTCGGTGATCGGACCCGAGCCGTTGCGACTGTTCGGCCGGAAGCGGACGCCGGAGGTGGCTGATCGCGCAAAGGACCGGCTCACCGATGCCGGTGCCCGGTCGGGAACGATCAGCGCCGGTTGTCTCGAGGCGGCCTGATAACGCGGGACAAGCGCGGCGTACCGGGCCGAACGCGGCTGGGGCCGCCAACGCATGTGCCGCTGGTCGGTCTGGACGCGTGCCTGCCAAGGCCGGAACAGCGGGCGCTTGGACTGCTGATGGCTGCCGGCCCAACCGCTGAGGCCCGTGGCCTGGGCAGCCCCAGGGAATACCGAGAATAGGGTGATGGCGATGGTTCCGACCGCCAGGATCCGTGCAAACAACGTATACCGCCTTCTGTTCACAGCAACTCTCGAGGGCATTTCCGCTCGGTTGGTGCCTCAATATATAGGACAGCAGCGAACTGTCAATCACAAGATGTTGTGTACAACTGCGGTGAATCGTCGTGCAAAAGCTGTTGAAGACCTGTTGAGTAAATGCCTGCGCATCGGGAAAGGCCTGCC
>JASFVZ010000433.1:0-3169 GCA_050049565.1 Chromatiaceae bacterium
AAGGCTCTATGTATTTCAGTACTTTAACAAATACTGGGAATTTAACGGTTGAAATGGTCGTTAGAAGTCTTGCGCTGATCTTGTAATTTTTTCTGACACATTTCGATCAGGAAAGATAAGTTTGCAGCAAAATCGTGCGATAGATCGGGGCTGTCAACCGCAATTGCGAATGTTGTGTTTGGCGATATGGCGAGTTGTGTTTGGGATGGCAAGAAACCGTCTATCAATTTGGCCTCGGTTTGCGCCACGGGCAACATCCGCCGAACTCGCCCGTTGCCACGAGACGTGCGGTGTCTGCTACCGAGAAAAGCGGACGCAGCTCGGGTCCGCAGACTTCGCCAGCTTCGTGTTGATTCCTGCCTCATGCCCGAGCATTGCGCTCAGGCTCTCACCCTAGACCAGGTGCTTCGTCTCTTGTCGGCCAGGAACGGACACGCCAACTCCGTGACCCTATGATTTTGGGTGCTTCACCCCTCAAACTCTGCGAACGGCTGGGGCGCCAACGAAAACCAGGCCACCTTTACGCATGAAGATCAGGCCAGGCGAGGTGCAGCGCTTGGCGCGGCGGGTATGAGTTGAAGGCCGCCGTCGTTGTGGTGATGCCGACGGCGGTGATGTGATGAGATTCAGCCCTGCTGGGCGCGCAGGCAGGGGCCGTTGATGCGGATGGTGTGGCAGCGTTCACGGACCCGACTGAGCAGTGCCTCGGTGAGGGCCTGGTTGCCGAGAAAGTCCGGCCAAGACACGTAGTCGAGATTGGTCGTGATCAGCGTAGGCCGTTGGTGATGGCGCTCTTCCATCAGCTTGAAAAAGATGTTGATCTGCTCGGGCCTCAAGTTCAGATACCCAAGCTCGTCGATCAGTAAGAGGTCAACCCGCACGAGTTGGTTGAGCAGCTTGCGCGAGGAGCGATCGGCCAGCGAGGCATACATCTCGTCGAACAGATCCTGGGCGCGGACGAACAGGCCGCGATAGCCGTTTTGCAGTGCCTTGAGCAACAGGCCCGAGGCGAGTCCGGTCTTGCCCACGCCGGTCGGGCCGATGAAGACGATGTTCTCGGCCTTGTGGACGAAGTCGAGCTCGGCCAGGGTGCGGATGCGACGGCGGTCGACGCCGGTCTGTTGCTTGAAGGGGAAGGATTCGATCGTCCAGGTCTCGGGTAGGCGGGCCCGCTGGATGCGTCGCTTGATCGCCTGATCCTGGCGCGCATGCCACTCGTCGCGCAGCAGGGCGACGAAGAGCTTGGCGACCGGCAGGCCGTCGGCCTCGGCCTGGGCCAGGTGAGCGTCGAAACGTTCGGCGACCGTGTACAGGCGTAGGTTGTGCAGCAGTTGTTCGAGTTCCTCAGTCATGGTCATCCCCCGGTAGCAGGAAGAAGTCACCGGCGACGGTCTTGAGGATCAACGCCTCGATCCGGTCGAGATTGAACAGGCCGTAGTCGGCGGCCCGCGCGAGCGCGGTGGCTGTCGCGTCACTGGGATAGGTGTGCAGTAGGCGTTGCAGGCGCCGCAGGGCCGCCCCGGTACGACGATGGTGGCGTTTGAATGCCGGCAGATAGGCGGCCAGTGCCGGCACCCGGTTCAGGATGTCGAGCTCCTCTGGAGACGGTGTCTGTGCCTTGCGCCGGCCCCGCGGCGGGCGATGGGCGGGATCGGTGACGCGGGTATCCGGCGGTCCGGCGAGGTGGCGGTGGCGAGCCACACGGCGCGGGCCGTGGTAGACATCGACGCGGTCGAGGGTCTCGCGCAGCTCCAGGGTGCGGCCAATCAGCTGCCAGGGGACCGAGAAGCGGACGCGGTTGAGATGGACATAGCCCTCGGCATCGACCGTGCGGCTGTGCAGCCGGTAGACCTCGGGTACGTGCAGCGGCAGCGGCTGAAGAGCGGTGCGCTCCTGCGCCCATAGCGCGCGCCGGGAGGTACGCAGCTTATTGGAGAGCCGTTCGTTCCAGTCGTCGCAGGTCTGGCGGGCGCGCTGATTGAGCTCGTCCCAGTCGGCAAACTCGGCGCCGGTCAGAAAAGCCCGTTCGATGCGGGCAAACGGGGCCTCGACCCGCGCGGAGCGATTGGCATCGCCGATCTCGTGGGCGGCGAAGACAAAGCCGTAGCGCTCGCCAAAGGCGGCCATCTCCGGTGCCGGCACCATGCTGGCGCCGCGCCCGCTGGCGACGATGACGCTGGTATTGTCGACCATGCAGCGGGCCGCGGCACCGCCAAAGTAGTCCAGTGCCATCGCCAGGAAGGCCTTGCACTCGAAGCGGGTGAAGCGCGGAAAGTGAGCGAAGAAGAGCAGCCGCGAGTAGCACAGCACCAACGAGGCGGTCTGCACCCGGGTGATGACGCCGCCGATGCGCGCCCGATGCGGTGAGGTATCGTGCTGCATCTCCTCACCCGGTCCGAAGTGATAGCGGCCGGCCGGGGGTTTGGGTGTATAGCCGATGCCGTGGCGGCGGCAATAGGCGGTCAAGGCTGAGTAAGAAAAGTCGGCCTGCTGGGCGAGCAGCTCGGCATGGACCCGGCCCAGGTGACCGCGGTAGCGCGCGTGCAGCGCGACGATAGTGTCGTGAAAGGCGGCCGGCCGCTCGTCCCGCTCCAGGCTTGGCACCGTCGTCGTGCCGCTGCGGATGACCGCGCGTACCGCCTCGCGGCTGACGCCTAAGGCGCGGGCGATGGTACGGCTGCCGTGCCCCTGGTCGCGCAGGCGTAAGATGGCGCTGCGGGTGGCTTCATCGAGCATCGCCGGTCTCCTGGGCGAAGCGGGCGAACAGCGCCTGGCAGTCCGCGCGCGCCACATCAAAGCTGCCGGCCAGTCCGGTGCGCGCTTCCTCGGCCAGGGTCGGCCACAGACCCTGCACCAGCGCCCGGCGCACGCGCCTTGCAATCGCGCTGAGTGCGGCCAGATCGCGCCGCACTTTGTCCAGCGGGTTGGCCGGGGCGTCGGCGTCCTCGCTGACCGCCTCGCAGGCCCGCCAATACACCTGCGGCGTGGTTTCGATCAGCGCGCGCGCTTGTGCATCGCCGACCTGCCAGGCGCGATACAACTGCTCGACCTGGCGGCTGCTGGGTTTGAGCCCCGCCAGCGCAGCCGACAGGCGGATCGCCGCCGCCGGGTTGGCGCGCGCCATGGGCACCAGACACTTCATGGCGGCATGCGCACCGATCGCCCCGTT
>JASFVZ010000434.1:0-3167 GCA_050049565.1 Chromatiaceae bacterium
CTTGCTCAGTTCCGCTGCCCTTGGGGTCCTGGGTACCGGGACGGCCACTCAGTTGGCCGCCGTGCCGACGGAACTGGATGCAAGCTTCCGCCGGGCGATGCCGATGTTGCGGCAGGGCTATATTTCGGAAGAGCAGCTCGAGGATGCAAAGTCGATCCTGTTTGCCTGTTCCATGACCTATGCCGCAGCGTCGTTTGCCGGGATCCTGCATGTTCTGCCCTGGTTGGGGCGAAGTGGCCTGCCACTCCATCGTGCGTTGGCCGGCATTATGCCGGCCGGTACGACGTCAATCGATCAACGACCGCGAACACGGCCGATCAGGCCGGTGGCCGACGAGCGGCGCACCACCCAGTTGCGCGGTGGCGCTGTTGAGGCCGGGCTGCGACGGGTGCTCAAGCCGATGCTAAGGGCGCTGCTTTCCAGCCCTAGTTGACCCTCCTGGCGCCAGAATGAGTCGTTGCCACGTCATAGGTCTTCGCGATAGCTGCGAGACGACCCACCCGTAAGGGCGATCTTGCGACCGGATGATCCTGATCATCGGCCTGCCCCACGCAGTCCCTCGGGAATCAGGTGTCAGGGCGTCGGTTCGTCGCAGGTGCGGACACTCAGCACCGAACAGGGCGCATGATGCGCGATGCGTGCGGTCACCGAGCCGAGCAAGAATCGCTGCAAGGCCTTACGGCCCTTGTGGCCGATAACGATCAGGTCGGTACCGTCCGATGCAGCGATATCGAGGATATCCTGTGGTACCTGCGTGCCCTCGATCAGCTTGGTTTGGACATCGACCGACCGGCTGTGTATCTCCGCCGCAGCCCATTTAAGTGCCGACTCGGCGGCGCTCTTCTTCTCGCGCCAGATCCAGTCGAGCTGCTGACGGATATCCTGCCGGTACATATGTATCAGGGGCATGATCGTGACGATCTTGAGCTCGGCCCGACCGTCCAGCGGCAGCGACTGACAAAGCTCGATCGCCCGACGGGCGGGCGGTGAGTCATCAAAGGCCAGCAGGATGCGCCACTTGCCATCCTGCTCGGGCAGTGCCGTTGCATCGACGCCCGCAGTAGCGGCCGGGTGCTTGACGATCAACACCGAGCAGGGGGCGTATTCGAAGACACGGTCAGAGGTCGAGCCCAAGAGGAACCTGTGGGCGGCGCTGTGCCCGTGCGAACCCACGGCGACGATGTCACTGCGCAATTCGGTGGCGACGCCGACGATCTCCTCCGCCGGATGGCCGGTCCGGATCCGGCCGGTGGCCTGCATGCCGGCCTGGCGAATGCGACCGACCTCTTCGTCAAGCAGTTTTTTGGCATCCTGTTCGGCCTCGGCCTGGGCCCGGTCGTAGGCCTCTCGGTGTTCGTCGCTCAGCTCGTCGATCTGTTTGGACGAGAGTACCTCGTGCAGCACCGTCACGACGGTGAACTCCGCGGTCTTCGGCAGCGGGAATGCCAACAGGTAATCGACTGTGGCCTTTGCGGTATCCGACCCATCGGTCGCGAGCAAAATTTTCATAGGCTTCTCCATCACTCCGCCCTGGCGCCACCGCCGGGTTTCGTCGGTGGGTTGCTACACGGATCGACGCGCAGCCGACCGTACCTTGACGGGTAGCCGGTCAATGGGCCGCTCCGATATTCAGCGCATACTGCAAAACGACATAGCTGACGTACAAACTCAGCAGCCAGACACCCTGCCATCGATGGAACACGGTCGTATTCATGCTGATGAACACCCGGAAGGAATACAAAATCAGCAGCATCGCCGGGAAATGGAAGAAGTAGAAATTGGCCGGAATGGCCAAAGGTGCGGCGGCCGCCGCCGCGCCGATCACGAACAGGACATTGAGCACATCGGCACCGACGATGTTGCCAACGGTGATCTCCGGATGCCCCTTACGTACCGCCGCGATCGCCGTCATCAACTCGGGCAGCGAGGTCCCGAACGCGACCATGGTCGCCGCGATGACATCCTCCGGCACACTGAGCCGGATGGCGATTTCCGAGGCCGCCGGCACCAGCAGGCGGGCGCCCAGGATCACGAGGAACAGTCCACCGATGACCATGGTCCATGCGCGCCCCAGGCTCATCAGTTCATGGGTCGTGTCTTCACTGGAGCCGTCCTGTCCCTCGCCCTGTTTGGCCCAGGCGTAGGTCACATACAGGTAGGCCGCCAGCAGGAACAGGAACAGGAAACCGACCCAGCGCTCCAGCATGGGCTCCTGCCCTTCTTCCGCGGTAAGGAGCGCGAAGACACCGATCACGACCAGCAAGGTCGCCGATGCGACCTGTACCCAGCCGGTCCGGTTTAGAATGAATCGGTTTACCGGGACGGCGACCAGTATGCAGGTCAGGCCGAAGATCAGCCCGGTGTCGGCGATGATCGAACCGACCCCGTTGCCGAGTGCAAGCCCGGGGTTCCCCATGTAGGCCGCCATCACGGAAACGAAGGCCTCGGGGAGGGTCGTACCGAGCGAGATCACTGTCGCGCCGATCACAATCTTCGGCATGCCGGTGCGCGTCGCGAGATCGACCACGCCGTCGATCATCCAGTCGGCGCCCTTCGACAGTATCGCGATGCATCCGACGATAATCAGCAGCAGCATCCACGTCGACTGCTCCGACATCAGCTGCTGCAACAGTGATTCGTCGGCGATCCATCGCCAGATACCGGATTCCATACACGCCCCCCGATCGATTTGGCGCTGGGTTGAAAGCGACACGGAGCCGGCGTAGCCGCCGAGGTCTCTGGCCCCTAGTGGGCCATGCGGCTAATTCTGTAACTTTCAGAGCCGCTGTGCGAGCGCGAATCAAGGCGCGTTTCGCAGGCAATGGCCGCTTCCCTTGGCAAGAAACGCAACACCGAGTCGCGCCCGCACAGCGACTCCCGAAGGGCCACGGCACAAACAACGTGGGCTGTGTTGCAGTTCTTGAAAAGGGCATGCCATTCCCTGCGAACTGCGCCTTGCCCACGTTGCTTGTGCCGCGGCTGAGCGTTACAGAATCAACCGCATGGCCCACCAGCGTCGACCCTCTCCGACGCACCCGGACGTCGGGGCATCAAGGTCGGCGCTGCGATGCCGTTAAACTAACAGAAATCGAGGTAGCGAAGGCCCGACCGACAGGCGGGCTGTGACGTAGAGAACACCTGACTGTCATGAACCAGGACTCGTCCAG
>JASFVZ010000435.1:0-3160 GCA_050049565.1 Chromatiaceae bacterium
CGCCTTGGCGGAGATCCGGCGTGCCATCTGAGCGTGCCTTGATGCGCCAATACGTCAACGCGGCATCCGGGTCTGCCGCCCGTGTTGATCAAGGCAGGTATCCAAGGGTGGTGGAAAGCGAGCGCCTTGTTTCGAAGTGCCGGTTGAGGGAGAGGCCATGCCTGGCCTTTCTCGAAATCTCCCGTTTGTCAGGACCGCTATGGACACCCTGTCATGACCGATAGATCTGCTGAGAAGCTCGACGACTTCAGGCGCGAGGCGCTGAGGCCCTCGGACCTGGTTGCACCGAACTTTCGACTCTACGAACTGACGAAATCGGAGATCGCCGCGCGCCAGGGTATCGATAACTCGTTTGCGAACGACCGACACCTGCAGTCAGCGATATACCTCGCCCGGGAGGTCCTGCAGCCTATCCGCAATGCCTTCGGCCCGATCACGCCGAACAGCGTCTATCGTGGGCAGGCCCTTGAGCGTGCGTTGAAGAAGCGGCCGGCCAGCTGGATCAGCTCCAGCCAGCACACGCGCGGCGAGGCGTGCGATGTGGAGGTCGTAGGCACCAGCACGCTCGACCTGGCGACCTGGGCAGCGCAGAACCTTGCCGACTTCGATCAGATCATCTGTGAGTGCTACGACCCCGGGAAAGGGCCGAATTCCGGCTGGGTGCACATCTCCCTGCGGCGCCCCGGAAACGGGGAAAACCGACAGAAGCTCTTGAGCTATGTGCGCGATCCTTCAAGCGCACGATTCGTCTATGTCAACGGGCTGACAAGCAGCGTGGCATGAACGATCACCGTCATGGTGATGCGCTCAGGCCGCGTTATTGATTCAGAGCCCGTGGAGCTTTCTTCGCACCGGGCAGGTGCAGATCTGCATACCGTCATAGCCCACCCGTCGGCTACAGGGCTGGTCACCGAAACAGCGAACCACCTCCACGTCCCGGTTCATGAACCGGATCGTCTGGCAGTCGCGCTCATCACCGAGACAGACAAATTCGAGCTCACATTGGGCGGCAGTCAGCGAATGTGCATCGATCACAACGTTGCTAATTGGCGGCACCACGGCTCCCCCCGGATATCCCAACTAAAGCACTGCGGGCAGCATGCTTGGCAGATTAGCGCTTCGTAAACTAGGACAAACCCTTAAATTGAAAAAATGATTTTGGCGCCTATAAATTACTTATTTTATCATCAATATCATTTATTTATGTTGTTTTTCAAAAGTGTTTTATCCGCTATTTTTATTAACCTCGATCAGGTCAGAACGGGTTTTGTCGCGAGTTTGAGGGGCGAATCCGGGGGGCGCCAGGACACAGTCCTGGCAGATGCGCGGCCATGGCGCGCCGCAAAAAGAACCGCGTCGGTCAGCGCGAGAAGAGCTTGTGTTCGCCCAACTCCTGTCCGTCGAGGCCGTCTTGCAGCACACGCGCGTAGAACGCCCGAAGGGTCTCGTTCCCATGACTGGGTGTCGCGTTGGCATCGTAGTCTTGCGCGGCCTCGTCCCAGACCAGCATCGATTCGGTCGCATAGTAGCGTCCTATCCTGGCGAACTCGGCCTTGGCGGCAAGCGGCGGAACGATGTGCGAGAGTGGGGCCAGAATGGTCTCGGCCAGATCAAACAGCCTGGGCGACACGTGGCGGTAGCGCACCGGTTTGCCCGCCAGCTCACAGAGCATGGCCCCCTGCTCGCGTGGTGTGATCGCCGGGCCGGGCCCACCAAGGGGCAATACCTGGTTGCGTTTCGCCGGGTCTTCGAGGCAGTCGACGATAAAGCCAGCCAGGTCTGACTCGCTGATCGGTTTGCAGGCGGTCAGGCGACCGTCGCCAAACACCAGGAATGGCTTGCCCGCCTTGACCCGCTCGACCTGCCCTGCCAGGGATTTGAAATAGGCAGTGGGTCGGACGATCGAGTAGGTGACCCCCGATTCGCGCAACCGCTTTTCGAACGCCAGCTTGGCGTGTTGGAAAGCCAATCGGGGGCGCTGCACGCAGATCGCGGACAACAGGACGAAGTGCCCGACAGTCATCGCCCGAGCCACCTCGAGCAGATGGCTGTTCAGGGAGTAGTCCACGTGCCAGGCATCATCCGGCGCGCCGTTGCGTGACGCGACGCAGGATATGACCGCGTCGAAGGACCGGGTGCCCAACGCAGCCTGGATTTCGGACGCCTCGTCCAACGCGGAAAGGATCGGGGAACAGCCCGGCAGCTGGGCTTCGAGGGAATCCCGGGTGCGACCGGCCGATGGTCGCACCAATGCAGACACGCTGTATCCGCGGTTCACCAGCTCAGACGCGACGCAGCGACCGATATAACCCGTCGCACCGGCAAGCAGAACCCGACCGATGTCAGGCAACCGCACCGTCCGCCGCGTGCTTTCCGACAAGAGCCCTGACCTGTTGCAGCAGGTCTGGAAAGGCACGGTCGACGGCGTCGGAAAGATCGAAATGCGAGAACGCGAAGTCACCGCCGGCGACGGTCACCAGATGCGCCTGTGGCCGAGCGCCGTACAGCGCGGCGGCCCAGGCCAACAGTTCCTGCGGATCGAGAAAGTGCGCCATGGTCGACATAGCGCTGGCGTCGGGCTCGAGTCGACGACACCGGATCTCGCCCGGCTCGCCACTGGCTGCCGCGTCGATGAAAACCACCTGCCTGGCGTCGACGATGTCCGGCACCAGATCGGCGGTCAGGACATGTCGGCTGATCACCCGTACGCCGTCGGGCAGGCCCTCGTTGTCCAGACGGTCGGCGGCCATGGCCCCGATCGCATCGTCGCCGCGAATCGGGCTGCCGTAACCGATGATCAAGGCCCGGCATCCAGCGCCTGGCGCCAGTTGCTCAGTCGCGCCGGAGCTCATCGATCACCCGACCGTTCGCGTCTTTCAGCTGGATATTCAACGGCATCTGGCCAAACGCGTGCGAGGCACAGCTGAGGCAGGGGTCATAGCAACGGATCACCGCCTCGACACGGTTGAGCATGCCCTCCTCCAGCTTGTTGCCATCGACATAGGCCTCGGCGACCTGGCGGATGCTCTGGTTCATCGCCAGATTGTTGTGGCCGGTGGCGATGACCAGGTTCACCCATGCGATCAGACCGTCGTCATCGATCTTGTAGTGATGTAGCAGCGTACCTCTTGGCGCCTCGGCGACGCCTATGCCGACATCT
>JASFVZ010000436.1:0-3155 GCA_050049565.1 Chromatiaceae bacterium
AGGAAGGGCATGCCATCACGACGCCCCCGACATCATCGGGGAACCGCAGCTGCTGCCCGCAGCTCGGGCAGGATTTCTCGGTGTAGCCAGACACAGGTGACCTCTCGCCGGGCTTGGTTCCTTCACCATAGCAACGGGTTCCACAGGCAGCAAAGGTCCCGGACGGTCGGCGGAGAGAGTGCCCTGGCCAAGATGCCGCCCACCGGGGACATCACGGTGGCTGACAAAAAAACCCTAAAGGTTCGCTGATCGGTGCCGATGTTCGCGTGTTGCAGCAAGCACAACACATATTCTCTGCGGGGGACGCCAATGAAGAACCAGCTTCCTGAGACGGCTAACGTCTATGAAAAAGAGAACTCTTGTCTGGAAGACATATTAGAAATTGCGGATAAAATGAAGCTCAAACCGCAACCGGTACACCAAATCTCGTCGAATCTGCGTCACATGGATCCGATACCGTCGGCAAAACGGCCGCGTATGAAATCAAGGATCTAGTGTCTTGCGTCATGAGCGGACCTGAACCTGGTCATCGACGCCGATTGGGGGGCGCCCCTGCTGGTGATCGATAACGCTGTCACCTGATAGACGCGTATGCAACACGGCCGCCTCAACGGGCGGCCTTTTTCGTTGCAAAGCCCGCTTTCCTATCTGGACATAATGTCTAATGTCCGTAAACCGCCTCCATGACCTTCAGCGCGAAACGTGCCGAGACGGTCGCCGGGCCGCCGCCCATTTCGATCCCGACCTCGACGGCCTCCAGGACTTCTTCGTAAGACGCGCCGTCGTGCGCGGCCTGCTCGATGTGCCACTGCATGCACGATTCGCAGTTGATCCGCACGGAAATTCCGATGGCAATCAGTTCCTTGTGTCGCTTGGCAAGTGAACCATCGGTAAAGGTAGCCTGCTCGAGTGCCACAAACGCCCGGTAAGGCCTCGAACCCTGGTCGAGAAGCTTCCTGTGTGCCCAGTTCCGCCTGCTGGTCAGTTCTTCCAACTCTTTGTCGTTCATTGGCACCCGGTCAGTTGTCAGGATTCGGCAGCCGCCATGGGTTATCTCTTTGATCGCAGGACACTGCAACGCTGCCCCGTCCGATGACCAACAGGTCAGGCGGACGGCAGTCCACCCTGGCTCTACTCGACGAGCGGCAGGCCGCTCGGTACTGCGCTCGGCACGTCTGCGCGCAGATCAACCGAATCCGGATCGGTAAGGGCGCGCAGAAACGCCACGATCTGCGAAACCGCCCGATCGCTGAGTTCCTTCGACGCCAGTTCATTGGCACTGGCAATGGCGTGGACCAAGTCCGGGGAATCCATCACCGCGCAGTCATCTTCATCGAGATCATGACGTGACGGCAACACCGGCTGCGTATCGCAATCATAGTCAAGGAGTGAGCCAATCGGATCGAGATGGTGTCGCACCACCGCCTCCAGCGTGTTGTACGATCCGGCATGGCCATAGGGCGCCGTGAGCTCGACGTTGCGCAATGGCGGAGTACGGAACTTGAAGTTGTCGGTTGAGTCGCCGGAGATCGCGCTCCGACCCAGGTCCTCCAGCCCCGAGGGACCCTGCCCCTTGCCGGGCCCCACCTGCGGCATCGCAATCGCATGGAATGCCATATCGCTGAAGATCTCCCCACTATGGCAGTTGTCGCAACCTGCTCTGCCGTAGAACAACCACATCCCCCGCTTCGCCTCCCGACTCATCGCGCCTCGTTCTCCCCGCCGATACCGGTCGAAAGGCGTGTTGTCAGCCCGCCAGGATGCGATCTCGAAAGCGGCGATGGCATTCGCCGCATGGGCGAACTCAATGTCGGCCGGCCGTTTGATCTCTCCAGGGAATGCGTCTCGGAACAGCTCGACATAGCCATCAATGCGACGCAGGCGCCTTGCGAGCCTTTTCCATATACGGGGGAAGTTTTCGGCTGCTGCAGGACCGGCGATCTCATTCCTCTTCTGGAAAACGTCACGATCACCCGGTGACCCCGCCATCTCCGCCGGCGAGGTCACCGGGAACATCGCCTGCACGGCCAGGATGTTGTCCAGATTGTCTGGCAGAAGATGCCCGGCCGGGGAGGCAAAACCGCTCGGATAAGCCGCATTCTCCTCGATACGACCGTCCCAGAACATCCTGCTCACCTCGACGCTTCCCAACGCGAAGAGCGGCGGTGAATTCCGTGGCACCCGCTCGCTGATGGCCTCGTCGCCGCTACCCGTGCTGCGCATCACGCTGAGTCCCCGGCCGCCTTCACCGACAGGCAGGGACAAGCCGTCGCCCGTGTCGGCCAGCGGGTGGTGGCAGGTTGCGCAAGAGATGTTTCGGTTTCCGCTCAGTTCCTTGTCGAAAAAGAGCATCTGGCCAAGCAGAACCTTTTTGGAATCGGGCGAGCCACCGTCAACGAAATCCATGGCTGTGGCACCTGCCGACGCGACGCTTGACGCCAGAAAACAGCAGGCTGCCATGATGTGATGTAGGTCTGTCTTCATTTGTGTTGCCCCCGGTGAGCTTGAGCGGATCTATTGGTATTGGATTGCGTCGGACGACAGGCCCGCTAGGTCGAAGGATCGGTCCTTCCCACCGACACCGGCGGAGGCCATGGCGGTTCAACAAGCCGGTTGTTTGGGGTCTTCATCACCATCACCAGTTGCGCGCGCGTCTTGTGCAGTGCTCCAATGTGCGGCTCCGCGCTCAGTCCTCATCGCCGCGATGAGCAGTGGGACTGAGTCGTGAGCGGCCGTGCCGCAGTTGGCGGTTCGCCGCGTCTGGAGCCGAGATCTTGGCGTGCTGACCATTGGTGCGCTGACAGTTGGTGCGCTTGCGCATTGCGCGGGCGATGCCCAATAGCCCAAGCGCGATCAGGGCCAACACGGTGGGTTCAGGGACCGTCAGCCTGGGGACCCCGACAAACGGGGTGGATTCAGCCCCTAGGTCAATGTGTCCCACCCGCAACGCCTGGCTGACCGGTATCGCGTTGCCAGCGCACTCGGAGGAAGCGATGGTGGCGGTAGCCGTATTTCCCAACGCGGACGAGGCGCATAGGAAGATCGCGGTTGGTTCCGGGTCGGTTGCGAGCGCACCGCCCATTGCCGGCGTGCAGGCCGCTATCAGGAACGTCAGCAAACCACTGGGCAGCAGGGCCAGTGATGAGAAATCCGGG
>JASFVZ010000082.1:0-7484 GCA_050049565.1 Chromatiaceae bacterium
TGCAGTTTCAGGCACTGCCGGAGGGAAAACCACTCAAGGAGATTTGCTCACCGTGAATGCCTCAAACGCTGATCAAGGAGAACCTTCGCAAGAAACGGCATTGGAGCTTAAGCAATCCCGCCGGTGTTTCGGTTCGCTACATCGATTACAGGAATTTCAAACCGAAGCGCGTTCGATGTTTTGAGGCGTTGACGTTCGAGTTCGATCAGCCATTTCGCCACCTCACTCTTGATTGTTTGTGGGGCGAGAGCGTAGTCAGGGTCGTTTGGCTGTCGGCGAAATCGTCGGTAGCTTTCAACCCCACCTTTCTAACTCCGCAGAATCCGCAGAAAAATCCCTCCGGGCAACACTTCTGGCCCAACCTTTTCCTGGGACGGTGGCTCAAGAGGTTGTCCTGGTGTTTCTAAAAGATGTCAGACGATTATGAAGCGGTGGGTTGGGAATGCTCACGGCGATCAGTCGGTCAGGTGCTAGTGGGCGAATCGAGTGGGTCGCTTCGATTTTTCGGCAATTACGAGTTACATCATCAAAGCAGCAGGCACCGATTTCATCGCGTGGTACGCGCTGGCAATGGCGACGCCGGCGCCGCAGCGTTGACGGATCCAGTCCTGCCCGGCCAGAAGGGTTCCGGCTGCGAACAGCCGTTCACTGACCGGTTCGCCGTTCGCGCCAAGCGGGCGAAACTGCTCGTCCACCTCGATGCCGGCACGATTGATCGGGTGTCCCCGGGGGTCGAAATAGCCTTCCCGATACCAACCGCCCCGGCTGCCCGGCTGGCTCACGGGAATGTCCAACAGCGGCTCACGCACACCCTTTCGATCAGCCTTCAGTCCACCGGAAAGAAAGCGTCCGGTGGCGAGTATGACGGCCTGTGCCTCGATGACGACATCGCCGTAACTGTCGCGCAGATGCAGGACCGCCGTCCGGTCTTGCAGTTCCAGCCGTCGCACCTTTTGCTGTGCCACCAGGGTCAGCCCTCGGTCCGGCAGCCGCTGTTCGAACATCTCACGTAAGCGGATGCCCGGTACCGCTGGCGGTATCGTGGGGATCTCGAACAGGGGCACGCCCACCAGCCGTTGCAGATCGGCATGGACCCGGTCCGGTTCGTGAACTCCCAGGATGGCGGGCATACCGATCATCTCTGCATCGCCCAGCACGGATCTTAGCCGTTCGGCGAACTGCTGACGTCTTGCCGGCACCTCCAACTCTCTGGCCATCACCTCCGGATAGAGTACGCCGCCGGACTCCCGGGCGGGAAAGCACAGTCGGCTGGCCGAAAGCCTCGGCCGACTTTGATGGAGGTTGGTCACCAGTTGGTTGGCACTGAAGCCTTCCAGTCCGTGGAAATCGACGATCAGCGCCCTCGTATCGGCGCCCGCCGCATTGATGCCGGGCAACATGGTTCGAGGAACCGAATAGGTCGGCTTCAAGGTCCCGGCCGGCGAGAAGGCGGGCAGGTTCTCCTCGCCAGGGGTCGAGTAACCCACCCCCATCGCGCTGACGGCTGTGGTGAACCGCGCAAACGCCTCCCGGATATCGTTCTCTTCAACACGCGACAGGGGATGGTTGGGTTCGTCTTCGCGCAACAGTCGCAAGCCCGGCCAGGGCGCCCGCAAGAGCTTGTTGTCGTGATAGCCGAGAAGATCCAGGTAACCGCTGGTATAGGCAATGGAGCCGGTATTCCCGACCTGGGCGACAGAGATCCCCCGGTCCAGGGCGAACAGGCTGGCGGCGAACCCGGCCAGGCCGGTTCCCACAATGGCCAGCTGGCAGCGGTGGTGGCGTTCGCTAGCGATCAGTCGTCCTCCCCGTCAGTTCCGCCGTCCTGCCCCGCTTCCATGTGATCCAGCCCCATCAGGCTGCAGTGCAGAGCCTCGGCCAGTTCCATCTGTGGCGTCTGTTCACCCCACACGACAGGACGCACGCCCTTGAACCGTTCGGCGAGAAAGGACTTCATCTGCCGAAGCCCCTCAGGCGAATCGTAGATGCCACTATCGTAGAGGTGAGACGTCACCCGGATTCCGCAGAACGCCCCCTGACAGGAACCCTTGCCGACACGGCTGCGCACGCCGATGGCCTTCAGTGACATATGCGGTTCGGCCCCGGGCGCATTGCGCACTATGGCGTCCACCGCCGACGCCGGGACCATTTCGCATTCGCACAGGATAGGGTCGGCAGGATCTTTCCGACGAAACCACTGACGTGCGGAGAAGCCGGGTTCGGTCCAGCGCACGGGTTCCACCGACGGCAGGGGTTCGCTGTCCGTCCTGGAGGGGCGGTTGTTGCCCAGGCGCCGGGCAACCAGGTTGCCCGTCTTCTCTGCCATCAGGCGATAGGTCGTGAGCTTGCCACCGGTGATGGTGGCGAAGTTGGCGAGTCCCTGGTCCTGGTGATCGAACAGTGTGAAACCGCGGCTGGCCTTGCGCCCGTCTGTTCCACTGTCTCCCGACATCAGCAGGGGGCGCACGCCCGAGAAGGCACGGACGAAACGGGTCGCCGCCAGGGCCGGCACCATCTTCACGCCCTCGGCAAGATTGCGGTCTGCCTCCTCTACGGTGGGCCGGATGATATCCAGGCCAGCCACCCGGTCCGAGGTGGTGCCGAGCACGGAGACAGTGCCGCCCGGGACCAGGATGTCGCCATCGCCCGGCGGACGCAGGCGATTGATGACGCGATCGGTGACCCGGGTATTGCTGATAATCAGCGTGCCCTTGGCATAGAGCAGGTGCACATCGTCACAGCCGGCGAGTCGCGCAACCTCCATGGCCCAGGCGCCGGCGGCGTTCACCACCTGCCTGGCGACGATACGGCGGCTGCGACCGCTGCGGTTGTCGCGGCACCTCACGGTGTGAATGAACCCGCCATCGATATCGAAGCCGATGACCTCGGTGTGCGGGAGATAAAGACTTTCGGTCAGTTGCTGCGCGTGATGCACATTAGCCAGGGTCAGTCGGAACGGATCAATGGACGCATCCGGCACCTGGTAAGCGGCGAAGGTGCTTTCCGACAGTGCGGGCTCCATTTTCCGGGCCTCGGCGGGGGGCAGGGGCAGACAGTCGATAAGCGCCTTTCGGCAGTGTTCGGGGAAGCGCTCGGCAAATTCGGGATCATCTCCCGCCACAGCCACGAACAGGCCGCTGCAATCGTCGACGCACTCGCGCGCCACCCGCTTCAGGATCTCGGCCTCGGCGCGGCACTCTGCGGCCGTCTCGGTATCCGCCGACGCATAGCGACCGCCACTGTGCAGCAGCCCATGGTTGCCGCCGGAGGCCCCGGCGTTGAGATCCTTGCGGTCGATCAGGATGCAGTCGATACCGCGCAGGGCCATGTCGCGCATCACCCCGGCTCCGGTGACACCGCCGCCGATGATCAGCACTTCGGTCTCGAGCACATCGTCGGCGCTGGTAGCGGCCTTGCTATCGGGCCTGCTCATGAGAGGTTCACTCCAGTCCCACGTGCATCAGGTCCGGCCCGAGGTACTTGCGTTCGTTCTCTCCGAGGATGCCCAGCGACAGGCAGATCAGCGTCCAGTAATGCACCACCCGGTAGCTTCCGCCGTAGTGCTTGCCGATGTCCTCCATCTGCGAGTGGCAGTTGTGGCAGGGGGTGAGCACGTAGTCGGCCTCGGTGGCCTGGATCTGGTCGAACTTGCGCTGACCGTAGGCGCGGCGCAGATCGTTCATCCCGGCCTGCAGGAAACCACCGCCGCCACCGCAACAGTAATTGGCCGTGCGGCACGGTTGCATGTCGATGAAATTCTCCTCGCCGACCAGCTGCCTGGCCACGAAGCGCAGGTCTTCCGCCACGGGGTCGCCAATAGACTTGCGGACGAGCTGACAGGGGTCCTGCAGGGTGAACTTGAGATCCTGTGTGTTCCAGTCCGAGTTGACCGGCAGGCGTCCCTCGCGGATCCATTGGGCGTAATAGCTGATCAGGCTGGCAGCCTCGAAGTCCGCCTGCAGCCCGAAGCGCTCGATGCCTTTCCACAGGGTATAGAAGGAGTGGCCGCACTCGGTATTCACCCAGACCTTGCAACCGAGTCGGTTGACGGCATCCACCCGGCGTCGAACGGTTTCCTCCCAACCTGCCTCGTCACCTGAGAACATACAGAAATTCTCTGCCGCCCAACCTTCGGACGCGTAAGTCCAGTCCGCACCCACGTAGTCGAAGATCTTCCACAGCGGGGCCAGTTCCTCCGGCTCCGCTGCCGGCTCCCGGGAGTTTTGATTGACGAAGAAGAAGGCGCCCTGGCGGTCCATCGGCGCCTGCAGATTGGCAAAGCGCACATCGGTCTCGCGCACCTCCTCCACGACTTCTTCGACGATCTCGACGAAGTCCTCCGAACGCAGCCCCATGGCGCTGGTTCCGGAAAAGCGCCGCTGCGCCTCGCAGGAACGGACGATCCCCTGGGGCTTGCGGTCTTGCGGCCAGTTGCTCCGGGCCAACCCCACCAGCGCAGGGATGTCGATGCTCATCGGGCAGACGTAGGTGCACCGCTGGCACTGGGTGCATGTCCAGATCCAGGGCGTGGTGGAGAGTTCTTCGTTCAGACCCAGCATCGCCATGCGCACGAAACGGCGCGGATCCATCCCCTCCATGCCAGAGGCCGGACAGCCGGACGAACACAGGCCGCAGTTCAGGCAATTGTCGTAGCTGGCACCCTCGGGCAGCAGTTCGTCGGCCCTGGCCTTGAAATCGATGATGGGTATCGCTGTGGCGTCTTGGTTCATGATGGTTCGCCGTTAGTGTTGCGGTTGCTGTGATCGTGGTGGCTCGTGGTGGTCCGGTATCGGCAAGGTTCGATACCGTTCAGCCAGGTTTCTAAAACCTGAGAGGTCTTCAACGTCACGACCGAGTTCATCGGCCATCAGCACGGCGACCTCTTCCGCCATCGCGGCGGCCATCTGTGCATCGAGGAACAGAACCCGCGATCGTCGAGCCAGCACGTCTTCGACGGTTCGAGCCGCTTCGTGGCGAACCGCGAAGCGCACCATCGCTTCGGTCAAACCCGCGCCCAGGTCATGCTGATTGCCGGGCAAGTCGTCCAGTAGCGCCGCCTCGTTGCCGTACAGGTGTGCACCTGGTGGGTCGGTCAGCCTGCGTGACACCTTTACAGGTGCACCGACCAGTCGCAGGTCCCGTGTGTGGGACGGCTCGTCTGGGGCAATCAAACCCGCTTCCACGCAACAGGCCAGCACGTCTTCGGCCATTGCCCGGTACGTGGTCCATTTGCCGCCGGTGACCGTGACCAGGTCGGACTTGTCGACGACGATCGTGTGTTCACGGGATATGAAATTGGTACTGCCCGGTGCATTACCCTGTGGCTTCACCAATGGCCTCACGCCGCCCCAGATGGACAGCACGTCGGCGGGCGAGGGCTTGCGTGCCAGGATCTTCCCGGCCTCGCCGAGGATGAAATCGACCTCGTCGGCCAGCGGCGTGGGTTCGGTTTCGATCACGTCACGCGGCGTATCTGTCGTCCCCAGCAGCACCTTGCCGAGCCAGGGCACGGCGAACATTACTCGACCGTCGCTGGTCTTCGGCACCAGCAGGGCGTGGTCGCCGGGTAGGAATTCGCGATCGACGGCCAGGTGAATCCCTTGGCTGGGTGACACCATCTGGCTGTCGGTCCCGGTGTCCAGGCGCCGCAGTTCGTCGACCCAGGCGCCCGTCGCGTTGACCACGCACTTCGCCTGCACGGCGATGTCGTCGCCGGTTTCAGCGTCCTTCACGGTTGCGCCGCTGACCTTGCCGTCTGTGTGCAGCAATCCCAGCACAGGGCAATGATTCAGCACTACCGCGCCCCACGCCGTAGCGGTTCGCGCCAGCGCGATGGCCAGGCGTGAATCGTCGAACTGTCCGTCCCAGTATTTGACTGCGCCGACCAGTTCCTGTGGGCGCACGCCCGGAGCCAATGCGCGGGTGCTTTCCCGACCGAGCAGTTCGGTGCTGCCGAGCCCGGCCTTGCCTGCAAGCAGGTCGTAAATCTTCAGGCCGATGCCGTAACGGGGTTGATCCCACAGGCGCCCCTTGAGGCCGTATGCCGGGACGAGGAAGGGTAGGGGCTGGGCAAGATGCGGCGCGTTGTTCAATAACACCGTGCGTTCGCGCAGTGCCTCTCTCACCAGGCTGAGGTTGCCCTGCGCAAGGTAACGCACTCCGCCATGCAGCAGCTTCGTCGCGCGCGACGAGGTGCCCTTGGAAAAATCATCCCGCTCCAGCAATGCCACCGACAGACCGCGCGAGGCGGCATCGAGCGCAATCCCGAGGCCCGTGGCGCCACCGCCCACCACCAGCATGTCGAAGCGCTCGACCGACTTCAGTCGCTGCATGGCGAGCTGTCGTGACAGGGAGCCTTCGACCTCGCCGAGGTCGGTCACTTCTGATCGTCCTTCGCCGTATTCAGCGTCACTTCGACGGTGACGTGGTTTTCGGCGCAGACGCGCGCGAGCCCTGGTTCCAGCGGCTCATCGGTCACGAGGTAGTCAAGGTCGGCGATATGGCCGATGCGTACCGGCGCGGAACGCGAAAATTTCATCGCATCGGCCACCAGAATCGAGCGACGGCTGGCACCCAAGATCGCGCGGGAAACGCTGACCTCGCGAAAGTCGTAATCGAGCATTGCCCCATCGGTGTCGATGGCCGATACGCCCATCACCGCGAAGTCGACTTTGAACTGCCGGATGAATTCGACTGCCGCCTCGCCGACGATGCCGCCGTCGGACTGCCGCAAGACGCCGCCCGCGACGATCACCTCGATGCCGGCATATCCACGCAGCAACTGCGCAACATTCAGGTTGTTCGTGATCACCATGAGACCCTGGTGATGCAGCAGGGACAGCGCGACCGCTTCCGTCGTCGTGCCTATGTTGATGAACAGGGAGCAGTTGTTAGGAATCAGTCGCGCGGTGTGTTCGCCGATCAGCCGTTTGGCATCGGGTGAGATGTTGCGGCGGCTCTCGTAGCCGACATTCGCGACACCCGCCGCGAACATTGCGCCACCGTGGAAACGCTGCAGCACGCCAAGATCGCACAGCTCATTCAGGTCCCGCCGGATGGTCTGTGGCGTGACTTCGAAAAGCGCAACCAGGTCATCGACAACCACCCGGCCCTCGGTGCGGGCGAGCTTCACGATCTCTGATTGCCGAGGGCTCAACGGCTGCACGGAATAATCTCAGATGGTTCTGCGTAAAGCTCGGATTATTTCGTATTGTTTTCGTTTTGGAAAGAGCAGCGTCTAAACGAAACTTATATCGAAAGCCAGGTGACTGCGCCGGTATGGCGCATCATATCCCTATTAATTTTACTGATATGCGTAAAAACATACTTATGAAGGATGCAAATAATCTACAAAACAGATGCTTATGGGAAAAGAAAAAGATTCTCATTTGCTGATTTCGTCGCTTCGCGACAATTGTTTTGACATTCGTTTTTTTTCGTTTACATTGCCGGGGCGGTTGTTAAACAACAAACTTCATACAGAG
>JASFVZ010000437.1:0-3138 GCA_050049565.1 Chromatiaceae bacterium
CAGCTTCAGGCGGCCACGCCACTGCGTTGCAGCCGCTTGATTTCGTCCCTCACCCGGGCGGCCTCCTCGAATTCGAGATTCTTCGCGTGCGTGTACATCGCCTTCTCGAGCGACTTGACCTTCTTCGCCATCTGGGCCGGCGTCATTGCCGCGTACTCCGCGGCCTCCTCGGCGACCTTGGCGAAGCGTTTCGCGTTCGAAGGCGCGCCGGGGTAGGCGGCTTCCATGATATCGGCAACGTTCTTCTTCACCGTCTGAGGAGTGATGTCGTTGGCCGCATTGAACACCAGCTGCTTCTGTCTGCGTCGCTCGGTCTCGTCTATCGCACGCTGCATGGACCCGGTCATGGAGTCCGCATAGAGAATCGCCTTGCCGCGGACGTTTCGCGCAGCCCGACCGATGGTCTGGATCAGCGAACCCTCGGAGCGCAGAAAACCCTCCTTGTCGGCATCCAGGATCGCCACCAGCGACACCTCCGGCATATCCAGGCCCTCACGCAGCAGGTTTATCCCGACCAGCACATCGAACTCGCCCAGCCGGAGGTCACGAATGATCTCGACCCGCTCCACCGTGTCGATGTCCGAATGCAGGTAGCGTACGCGCACACCATGTTCGAGCAGGTAATCGGTCAGGTCCTCGGCCATGCGCTTGGTCAGCGTCGTCACCAGGACGCGATCGCCCAGTTCGACCCGCGCTGTGATCTCGGACAACAGGTCATCGACCTGGGTCGTGGCCGGCCGCACCTCGACTTCCGGATCGACCAGCCCGGTCGGTCGCACCACCTGTTCGACAATCGCGCCGGAGTGCTCACGCTCGTAGTCCCGCGGTGTCGCCGAGACATAGATCGTCTGCGGCGCCATGGACTCAAATTCGTCGAAACGCAGCGGTCGGTTGTCGAGCGCCGACGGCAACCTGAACCCGTACTCGACCAGCGTTTCCTTGCGCGATCGGTCGCCCCGGTACATTCCACCGAGCTGCGGCACGGTGACATGTGATTCATCGATCACCAGCAAGGCGTCGTCCGGTAGGTAGTCGAACAGGGTCGGCGGCCCCTCCCCGGGCTGGCGACCTGACAGATAGCGCGAGTAGTTCTCGATGCCCGAGCAATAGCCCAGCTCATTCATCATCTCGAGATCGAACACCGTACGTTGCTCGAGGCGCTGGTGCTCAAGCAGCTTACGGCTCTCGTAGAGCTGCTCGAGACGCTCCTTCAATTCGACTTTGATGCCCTCGATCGCGTTGAGTATGGTCTCGCGCGCCGTGACATAGTGGGTCTTCGGGTACACGGTGTAGCGCGGCACACGCCGCAGCACCTCACCGGTCAATGGGTCGAACAGCGACAGGTTCTCGACCTCGTCATCGAACAGCTCGACCCGCACGGCCTCGTCGTCGGACTCGGCCGGGTAGATATCGATCAGCTCGCCGCGCACGCGGAAGGTCCCGCGCTGCAGCTCCACCTCGTTGCGTTTGTATTGGAGTTCGGCCAGTCGCCGCAGGATCGCGCGCTGGTCGATCCGCTCCCCGCGTGACAGGTGGAGCATCATCTTCAGGTATTCGCGTGGATCGCCAAGGCCATAAATCGACGACACGGTCGCGACCACGATGACATCGGACCTCTCGAGCAGGGCCTTGGTCGCCGAGAGCCGCATCTGCTCGACATGCTCGTTGATCGACGCGTCCTTTTCGATGAAGGTGTCCGAGGCCGGCACGTAGGCCTCCGGCTGGTAATAGTCGTAATACGACACAAAGTACTCGACCGCATTGTTCGGAAAAAAGTCGCGAAATTCGCCGTACAGCTGTGCCGCCAGGGTCTTATTCGGCGCCAAAATGATCGTCGGACGTTGTACCTCGGCGATCACGTTGGCGATCGTGAAGGTCTTGCCCGACCCGGTCACCCCGAGCAGCGTCATCCCGGCCTCGCCGTCGCGCAGCCCTTCGACCAGGGCGGCAATCGCCGACGGTTGGTCCCCGGCCGGGGCAAACCGGCTGTTCAGCTCGAAAGATGTCTTTGCCATCGATTACGCCTGCTCGCCCGGCATTTCTTCCGATATGATACTGGGGAACCCGAACACCAAAACCGCAGTAGCCGGAGACTTTACCGAAGCGCCATGATCATCAAGTTGTCCAACCGCGTGCAGGCGGTCAAGCCCTCTCCCACCCTCGCAATCACCGCCCGCGCCGCGGCATTGCGTGCCGCCGGCAAGGATGTGATCGGCCTCGGTGCCGGCGAGCCCGATTTCGACACGCCGGAACACATCAAGGATGCCGCGCGACGCGCGATTGCAGACGGCAAGACCAAGTACACGCCGGTCGACGGGACCCCCGGACTCAAGCAGGCCGTCATCGACAAGTTCAAGCGCGACAACGGGCTGGTCTACGAACCTGATCAGATCCTGGTGTCCTGCGGCGGCAAGCAGAGCTTTTACAACCTTGCTCAGGCGCTGCTCGATCCGGGCGATGAGGTCATCATCCCGGCCCCCTACTGGGTCAGCTATCCCGACATGGCGATCCTCGCCGGCGGCGAACCCGTGCTGATTCACTGTTCTGCCAGCCAACGCTTCAAGGTCACCCCGGCACAACTGCGCGGCGCGCTGAACGAGAAGACCCGCTTGTTCGTGATCAACAGCCCATCGAATCCGACCGGCATGGCCTATACCGCCGACGAACTCGGTGCGCTCGGGGAAGTGCTGCGCGACTATCCACGGGTGGTCATCGCGACCGACGACATGTACGAACATATCCGGTGGAACAAGGACGAGCCCTTCGTCAACATCGTAAACGTCTGCCCCGAGCTTGCCGAGCGCACCCTGGTCCTCAACGGGGTCTCGAAGGCCTACTCGATGACCGGCTGGCGGATCGGCTATGCCGGGGGACCCGCCAATGTCATCAAGGCGATGAAGAAGATCCAGTCGCAAAGCACCTCGAACCCGACGTCGATCTCGCAGTACGCAGCCGAGGAAGCCCTGAACGGACCCCAGGATTGTATCGACGAGATGCTGGTCGAGTTTCGAAAGCGCCACGATGCCGTGGTCGAACGACTGAACGCGATGTCAGGCGTCGAGTGCCTGCCGACCGACGGCACCTTCTACGTGTTTCCGTCAGTCGGTGGTCTGATCGACGCGATCGACGGCGTCGACG
>JASFVZ010000093.1:0-7045 GCA_050049565.1 Chromatiaceae bacterium
CCGACACCAGGTAATCGACCGCAAGTCCGACGAACACGACCATGCCGACGAAGTGATTGTTGAGGAACGCCTTGAAACAGGCGGCCCGCTGCCGGTCCCGAATCAACCACTGCTGATACGCGAACAGGGCGGTGGCGACCGACAGACCGAGCAGGTAGGCAGCCCCCCGGTCCATCGACCGGCCGGCCTGCCACAACAGCAGCAGCATCAGCAGCTGCAGTCCGCCGATGACCAGGCGATCGTAACGTCCGAACAGGATCGCGGTCGACTTCACGCCGATCGCCAGGTCGTCGTCGCGATCGACCATCGCGTACATGGTGTCGTAGATCAGTGCCCAGATCACCGTTGCGGCGAACAGCAACCAGGCGACCGGCGGGATGCTGCCCTGCACCGCCGTGAACGCCATCGGCACACCCCAGCCGAACGCCAGGCCGAGAAACAGCTGCGGCATGTGGGTGTAGCGCTTGGTGAACGGATAGAGCATCGCCAGCGCCACGGCAACGAATGAATGCGCGATGGTCTGCAAATTGAGGGTGAGCACGAGCCCGAAGGCGACCAGTGAGAGCAGCGCGAAGACCGCCAGTGCCTCGCGCGGCCCGATCTCGCCGGTCGCGAGCGGCCGCATCGACGTTCGCTCGACGTGACCATCGAATTCCCGGTCCGCGAAGTCGTTGATCGCGCAACCGGCAGACCGCATCAGCACCGTGCCGGCGACGAACACCATCAGGATCCACCACGGCGGCAGTCCCCCGGCAGCGAACCATAACGCCCACATCACCGGCCAGAGCAGCAGATAGATCCCGATCGGGCGATCCGCACGCACGAGACGCCAGTAGGCGTCGGCGCGCATCCGCCAGCCCGGCACCCCGGACAGGTCGGTCCCCCGCATCATCGCCGACCCAGCGCCGGGATCACCGGCAGGAACAGCTCGTTGATCAGGATCGGGCAGCCGCCATAGTCGAACAGCGTGCGCCGGCCCCAGAGCGCCTTTGGCGGAAGGTCCAGATGGGCGGTCGCGGCGTCGTAGAGCCGGTGCCGCGGCTGGATCCTGGCCACCTCGATCTTGCGCCGATGGGTGGTGGGATCGGAGAACAGGACCTCGCCCAACGGGCGACGCCCGAGCTTGGTCAGGCCACGCGCCGCGCCGCGCAGGCTTCGCAAGGGGATCAGGGTCCGCGCGTAGACCCAGATGGTCTCGTCACAGCGCAGCCTCACCTCCCGCACCAACATGGCCTGTGGCGGACCGGCTCCCAACAGCGCGCTCTCCGATGGCAACGCGACCGCGTGCCCCTGGCTGACCAGGTCAACGGCAAAACCGCCGCGACAGGCATTGACGATCGAACGGGTCAGTGATCCCCGGTCGGCGAGCCATGCCTGCAGGCGCGGCGGCACGCCGGGCAGCCGTCGCATCGTCAGGGGGGTCCAACGCGCCTCGTTCGGCGCACACAGGGAAGGCTTAGGACGTACAAGCATGTGGCGTGCCGGGACTCAGGCCCGGGATTATCGCACGGTGTCGGGCCGCGCAGCGGGTCCGTATACCGCGTGGCCATCAGGCGTCTGCATAGCGGGCACGCTGCCCGATCCAACGCTGGATCAACGGCTGCGCGAGGTCCGGGTGCTCCGCCAACAGCCAATCCGCGAGCCGCTGGACGCCGGGAACCAGGTCCTGGTCACGCAACAGGTCGGCGATTCGAAACTGCATGTCGCCGGTCTGCCGGGTACCGAGGACCTCGCCCGGTCCACGCAGCTCGAGGTCACGGCGGGCAACGACGAAGCCATCGTTGGTCTCGCGCAGGACACCGAGGCGGGCCTGGGCCGTCTCGCCGAGCGGCGCATGGTACAGCAGGACACAATGGGATTGTTGCGCCCCGCGGCCGACCCGGCCGCGCAGCTGATGGAGCTGCGACAAGCCAAGCCGCTCGGGGTTCTCGATCACCATCAGGCTGGCGTTCGGCACATCGACCCCGACCTCGATGACCGTCGTGGCGACCAGCAGATCGATCTCGCCGACCCTGAACTGCGCCATGACCGCCGCCTTGTCGGCGGCCTTCAAGCGGCCGTGAACCAGACCGACCCGCAGTCCCTCGAGCGCCTCGGCGAGCGCTGCCGCGGTATCCTCGGCGGCCTGGGCCTGCAGCGACTCCGATTCCTCGATCAGGGTGCAGACCCAGTAGGCTTGCCGGCCGGCCGCACAGGCACCGGCGACCCGCTCGACCACCTGCTCGCGGCGCGAGTCGGCGATCGCGACCGTGGTAACCGGCGTCCGCCCGGGCGGCAACTCGTCGATGATCGAGAGGTCCAGGTCGGCATAGGCGGTCATCGCGAGGGTACGGGGGATCGGCGTCGCGGTCATCACCAACTGATGCGGCAGACGGCCCGACGCGCCTTTGTCGCGCAGGGCCAGTCGCTGGTGCACACCGAACCGATGCTGTTCATCGACGATCGCGAGACCGAGGTGGCTGAACACCACGTCGTCCTGGAACAGCGCATGGGTACCGACCACCACCGGGATACGCCCGGATTCCAGCGCCTCGAGCACCTGTGCCCGGCGCCGCCCTTTCTGACGACCGCTGAGCCAGCCGACATCGAGGCCGAGCGGTTTGAACCAGTCGTCGAAGCTGGCGAAGTGCTGTTCCGCCAGGAGTTCGGTCGGCGCCATCAGAGCGACCTGGCAACCAGCCTCGATGCAGCACAGGGCCGCCAGCGCGGCGACCACGGTCTTGCCGGAGCCCACGTCGCCCTGGACCAGCCGTAGCGCCGGACGCGGCTGGGCCAGGTCATGCAGGATTTCGTCGAGGACGCGCTGCTGGGCGGTGGTCAACCCGAAGGGCAAGGCGTCGAGCAGACGGCTACGCAGCTCGCCCTTGCCGTCGAGCGGCGGGGCCCCAAGGGAGCGTTGGCGCTGTCGCAGCAGGCGCAGTCCGACCTGGTGCGCGAGCAGTTCTTCGAAGGCCAGGCGCCGCTGTGCCGGGTGCCCGGCATCGGACAGCAGCGCGGCCGACTGGTCCGGTGGCGGGCGGTGCAACAGCCGCAGGGCGTCGGCCAGCGACCGCATGCCGTAGTCCTGCCGGACCTCGGGCGGCAGGAGCTCATCGAGCCCCCCTTCGTCCAGCATCGCCAGGGCGTTCGCGGTGAGTTCGCGCCAGCTCAGCTGGTGCAGACCCTCGGTGGTCGGGTAGATCGGGGTCAGGGCCTGCTCGACCGGTACCTCGATGCCGGGCTCGATCGGCTGAATCTCGGGGTGCACGATCTCGAGGCCGGTCGGTCCCGCGCGCACCTCGCCGAAACACCGCAGGTCGGCGCCACGACGCATCGCGGCCTTCTGGGCCATGCTGAAATGGAAGAAGCGCAGGGTGATCATCCCGCTGCCGTCGGCCAAACGGACCAGCAGCGAGCGTCGACGGCCATAGCGAATGTCTGCCGCCTCGACGCTGCCCTGGATCACCGCCTGTTCGCCGGACCGCAGCGCCCCGATCGGCACTATCCGGGTACGATCCTGGTAACGGATGGGGAGGTGGAAAAGCAGATCCTGGACGTTCTGGATGCCGAGCCGCTCCAGCCGCTCGGCGTTCTTCGGACCTACCCCCCTGAGTGCCGTTACCGGGGTCGCGGCAAGGCTGCGCGATTCGCGAGACACGGCCTGAGCATACGCATCGTCCTATCGCTCAACAAGACGCCGCGCCGATCGCCCATAATGGTCCGCATGCTGCTGCAAGAGACGCTGACCGTGCGCACCCAGGGGCGCGGCACCTATGAGATCACCGGCGACATACAACGCGTGGTCGGTCGATCGGCGATCCAGACCGGGCTGTGCCACGTATTCATACGGCACACCAGCGCGTCGCTGATCGTCTGTGAGAACGCCGACCCATCGGTGCGTAGCGATCTCGAACGCTTCATCAAGCGCCTGGTGCCGGACGGGGACGCGATCTACCAGCACACGCTGGAGGGACCGGACGACATGCCGGCCCATGTTCGCTCGGTGCTGACGAATCTGGATCTCACCCTGCCGGTCTCCGATCGGCGTTGCGCGCTGGGCACCTGGCAGGGCGTCTTCCTGTATGAACACCGCACCCGACCACACACACGTGAGGTGGTGGTCACGGTACGGGACTGAGTGGCGCGTCAGGGCTCGATCGACGACATCGCCTTGGTGAATCCCTTGAGCGACAGCGGCAGACCGACGACCTGCTGGTTCGGTGCCGCCACCCGGATCGCCGCCTGGTCGCCTTTCTTCATCGCGTCGACCACGGCGGCCGACAGCGGTGTGGCGACCGTCGTGCAGCCCTGGGCCGCACAGAGGAAATAGCTCAACTTCACCGGCTCGACGCCGTCCATCACCAGCGCCGCCCCGGGTGGCAGCAGCGAGCCCAGCGGCACGGTTGCGACCAATAACGGGTCCGACTGGCCTTCACGAAACGCGATCCGGGCACCGAGCACCAATTCGCCACCGTCTTTCTTGGTGACGTTCTGGAACACGTAACACAGCTCCTTGTCGCTGTTCGGTGCCTGTTCGCACTTGTAGCCCCAGTCGCCATAGGTCGTTACGGACTCCTCGGCGACCAGCACCGGTGATACGAACAGGGCGGCCAGAAAGGTGCCCACGAGACTTCTCAAACGCATAGCGATTCCGTTGATTGGCGGTAAACCGCGCCAGTCTACCGCCAAACCCCCGCGCGTAGCACGTTCGGCACCGACACACTGTATAGCCATATCCTATCGATTCGATTATGACAAACGATTTCAATAATGGCTCGATGTTCGGGAAACTCCTGGCTCACCAGCTTCTTCACGTCAACTTTCAGGAGACATCCCATGAATCTGCAAAACCGCGAAGGTCAGCGCATCCCTCAGGCCGTGTTCCGGACCCGCCGCGACCACGAGTGGGTCGATGTGACGACCGACGAGATCTTCAAGGGCAAGACCGTGATCGTTTTCGCCCTGCCCGGCGCCTTCACCCCGACCTGCTCATCGACCCACGTGCCGCGCTACAACCAGCTCGCGCCGACATTCAAGCGCCACGGCGTCGACGACATCGTCTGCATCTCGGTCAACGATGCCTTCGTCATGAACGAGTGGCGCGCCGAGCAGAAGGCCTGGAACCTGAACTTCGTGCCCGACGGCAACGGTGACTTCACGCGCGGCATGGGCATGCTGGTACCGAAGGAAGACCTCGGCTTCGGCAACCGCTCGTGGCGGTACTCGATGCTGGTCAGGGACGGCGTGATCGAGAAGATGTTCATCGAGCCGGATGAGCCGGGCGACCCGTTCGAGGTCTCGGACGCCGATACGATGCTCGGTTTTGTCGCGCCCGGCGCCGGCAAGCCGCTCGATGTCACGGTCTTCACCCGCGAAGGTTGTCCGTACTGCGTGCGTGCCAAGGGATTGCTGCGCGACGCCGGGGTCGACTTCGACGAGCTGGTGTTGAACCGGGACTACTCCGAGATGACCCTACGCGCCGTCGCCGGCGTCTCGATGGTGCCGCAGGTCTTCGTCAACGGTGAGCACATCGGCGGTTCGGACGCGCTCGAGACCTACCTCTCAGAGCATCAGCGCAACGCTGCCTGATGCGCAAGACGGGTCCGACGCCGGTGCGGCGTCGGACCACGCGGGGAACGATCAACGGCGAACCGCCGGTCCTGTCGGCATCGCCCACCAGCTCTGGGGACACAGCACATGAACACCTACTTCGATCTCATCGCGATCGGCGGCGGCAGCGGCGGCCTCGCGGTCGCGGAACGCGCCGCACAGCTCGGAAAACGGGTCGCCGTGATCGACCCGAATCGGCTCGGCGGCACCTGCGTCAACAACGGCTGCGTACCGAAAAAAGTCATGTGGTACGCCGCCAACCTTGCCCACGCGGTCGATGACGCCGCGGCCTTCGGCATCCCGGCAGCGCGTCGGGCAACCGACTGGGCGGCGCTGGTCGATCGTCGTCGCGACTACATCGCCGGGATCAACGACTATTGGGAAGGCTACATCGACGATAGCGGCATAAGCCGCATCGACGGCGCAGCACGCTTCATCGATTCGCACACGGTCGATGTCAACGGCACGACCTACTGCGCGGACCACATCGTCATCGCCACCGGCGGTCGGCCGATCGTGCCGCCGGTGCCCGGTGCCGAACTCGGCATTACCTCGGACGGCTTCTTCGCGCTGTCCGAGCAGCCGAAACGGGTCGCAATCATCGGCGCCGGCTATATCGGCGTCGAACTGGCCGGCGTGCTGCGCGCGCTCGGCTCGGAGGTCAGTGTGGTTGCGCTTGAGGCACGGGTGCTCGAGACCTTCGACGACATGGTCAGCGATGTCCTGATGGCCGAGATGCGCAAGCAGGGGATCTCACTGAAAATGAGTTTCCAGGTGGCGGGACTCGCCCGGACCGGGTCCGGCATCGCGCTCGACAGCGCCGACGGCGAGCGGCTCGATGGCTTCGATACCGTGATCTGGGCGGTGGGTCGCGCACCCAATACCGACGGACTCGGCCTCGACGCCGCCGGTGTCGAGACCCGTGCCAACGGCATCGTGCCGACCGACGCCTACCAGAATACCAACGTTGCCGGTGTCTACGCGATCGGCGACATCACGGGGCGCGCCGCCCTGACCCCGGTCGCGATCGCGGCAGGGCGCCGGCTGGCCATGCGACTGTTCGCCGGGCAACCCGCAAGCCGGGTCGACTACGACGCGATTCCGAGCGTGGTGTTTGCCCATCCGCCGGTTGCGACGGTCGGCCTGACCGAACAGGAGGCCCGCGAGCAGAACGCCGACGTGACCGTCTACAAGACCGAGTTCACGCCGATGCGGCATGCGCTCAGCACGCACGGCACCCGTACCGCGATGAAACTGGTCTGCGTCGGCGCAGCGCAGCGTGTGGCCGGGATCCATCTGGTCGGTGACAACGTCGACGAGATGCTGCAGGGCTTTGCGGTGGCGGTGAAGATGGGTGCCACCAAGGCCGACTTCGACAGCACGATCGCGATCCATCCGACCAGCGCCGAGGAACTGGTCACGCTGAAGTGCCCGGAACCCGAGCCCGTCGTCATCG